>JBILSG010000319.1:0-3369 GCA_044372235.1 Chitinophagaceae bacterium | reverse complement strand
CATGCGCAAAAATCTGCCAGCTGCCCGCTTGTAGCGGAATTTTTACAGGCTCAGTTCGGCTGTTATAGATAACCCTGACTTTCTTCCAGTCATCGCCAACAGATTCGCCATTTATGGTAAAGGACACTAAACCGTCTCCAACCTGTTCAAATGAAATATTGGATGCGATCTGCTCTGCAGTAACCATTCGGAAGGCAGGATGATTTCTTCGCATTGCAATGAGACCCCTTACAAATTGAAATACATCTGAATTGTATGCCTTATCAAACCAGTTGATAGCATTGATGCTGTCTCCTGCATTGAAAGAATTTTCAACTCCTTTTTTAGATCTTAGGAACTCTGTACCGGCGTGTAAAAAAGATATACCCTGCGATGTCAGCACAATTGAAAGTGCCAGCATATGCATTTTTCGCCTGAGTTCAGGAGAATCCGTACTGTTTGAAATTGCGAGCTTGTCCCACAAAACGTGGTTATCGTGACACTCACAATAACTCACTACATGACCGGGTTCTTTGGCATAAGGAGCTTTGGAATAATTTACTTTGGTATAATCTACCTGAGGATGCTTACAGGCAGCCACAACGCCAAATTTTATACTTTCCTCCATTCCAGGCTTACCAGATACAAAACCTTTGTCTTTATGTTCAAAAACACTTCCTTTGATGCCATCTCTTAAATCATCACTGAATACGGCTATTTTATCGAGCTGATAAGCATTTTTTTTCAGCGCCCTGAGTGAATCCGGAATAGGTGAACTTCCTGCTGTCCAGCCCTCCCCATACAATAAAATATCAGGTTTAAGCTGGTGCAGCTCCTTTGAAATCAGGTTCATTGTTTCTATATCATGAATACCCATGAGGTCAAACCTGAAACCGTCAATGTGGTATTCCTCAACCCAGAATTTCAAGGACTCGCGCATGAATTTACGCATCATGGGCCGTTCGCTTGCAGTTTCGTTCCCACAGGCTGAAGCATTTGAAAATGCCCCATCAGCAGTTTGCCTGTAATAATAGCCAGGTACGAGTTGATTGAAATAGGAATTCTCAGTAAGCATGGTATGGTTGTATACAACATCCATGACAACCCTGAGACCTTTTTTATGCATGGCCTGAATCATCTCCTTAAACTCCTTGATACGGGTAATGCCATCATCCGGATTTGATGAATAGGAGCCCTCAGGTGTATTGTAATTCAGCGGGTCATAACCCCAGTTATACTGGAGGCTATCTCGTTTACTTTCATCAATACTGTAAAAATCGTAAGATGGCAACAGGTGTACATGTGTGACGCCCAATTCCTGCAGGTGATCCAAACCGGTCTGAACTGCCCCAATATTCATGGCTGCAACTTCGGTGAGTCCGCTAAACTTCCCTTTTGCCCCAACAGCAGAAGATGCGTCAATGGTTGCATCCCTCACGTGTAATTCATAGATGACCGCGTCTACCGGCAAACCTCCTGTTTGAGCAGGCATTCCCTTTCTTGAGCTGAAAACAGGTGATTTGTCGGACTCCCATCCAAACGGCCGGGTATCTTTCATGTCAACCACAACAGCACGCCTGCCATTGGTTCCCACGGCTTTGGCATAGGGATCGGGCACTTCTGCCAGCCATTTACCATGTGTAAAAATGCGGAAAACATAATAACTACCTTTCAGGTTTCCGCTTACAAATGCCTTCCAGGTGCCGTTTTCTGCCTTTGATAGCTGAATAACCGATTTCCTGTCGTTGCCAAGTGAAGAACCATAAAAAATCAGTTCAGCCTTTTCAGCAGCTGGGCTCCAGATTCGAAAATGGGAACCTTGGGGAGTATAGATCAATCCAAGATCATTTCCTCTGTACTCAGGGTACAGTTCAGTGTTAAAAAACTGTCCGAATCCTAAACCACTTGTAAGCATAAAAATTACTATGCACAGCATTTTTGGCAGTGATGACATATACAATATCTTGTTTTAATGTGTTTCCGGAGCCAGCGACCAGTGTTCGGGAGACCTCCATAATCCTGAAAGCAAAAGCTCTCGCATGAAGAAAAACTCTTTTGGCAACCTATCATACATCCTCGAAAATAGTTCTTCATGTGCGAGAATTTCAGTCTTCCAAGCTTCCCTGTCTACATCCATAACTGCATCGTACTGATCTGCTGTGAAGTTAAGGCTTCCCCAGTCAATATCCTCATATTTGGGAACCCAGCCTACGGGACTTTCTATGGAGACCACCTCTCCATATACCCGCTCAACAATCCATTTCAACATCCGCATGTTATCGCCGAAACCAGGCCAGAGGAACTGCCCTTCTTTGTTTTTCCGGAACCAGTTTACACCAAAAATCCTTGGCGGATTGGGTATGTTTCTGCCCAGTTGAAGCCAATGGTTGAAATAATCAGCCATATGGTATCCACAGAATGGAAGCATGGCAAACGGATCCCTCCTCACTTTCCCAACTTCCCCAAAAGCAGCTGCAGTTGTTTCTGAACCCATGGTAGCAGCCAGATAAACCCCAAAGTTCCAGTTAAAAGCCTGATAAAGCAATGGAATCGTGGTACTCCGCCTGCCACCAAAAATAAAGGCACTGATGGGAACACCATTCGGGTTTTCCCACTCAGCATCGATACTCGGACATTGATATGCAGGAGCTGTAAACCTGGCATTGGGATGGGCAACTGGTTTGCCAGACAATGGATCATGCAGCTCTCCTTTCCAGTTATACACTACCGGAGGTGTTTCTTTGGTTAACCCCTCCCACCATACATCGCCATCTGGAGTAACACCTACATTGGTGAAAATGCTGTTTTTTGAAAGGGCCGCAATTGCATTGGGATTGGTCTTTTCGTTGGTGCCAGGTGCTACACCAAAGTACCCGTATTCGGGATTTATGGCATACAATTTCCCGTCCTTTCCTGGTTTTATCCAGGCAATATCATCCCCTACCGTCGTAACCTTCCAGCCTTTCATTTCTTCAGGCGGAATCAACATGGCAAAATTGGTTTTTCCGCAGGCACTGGGAAAAGCAGCTGCAACATAGGTTTTCCGACCCTTTGGATCTTCCACACCAAGAATGAGCATGTGTTCAGCCAGCCAGCCTTCTTCTTTTGCCATGACTGATGCAATGCGCAGGGCAAAGCATTTCTTACCCAAAAGCGCATTTCCGCCATATCCTGAACCATAAGAAACAATGGCCCTGTCTTCTGGATAATGCACGATGTATTTTACATCAGGATTACAGGGCCAGGGAACATCTTTTTGTTCGGGTTGCAAGGGTGCCCCCAGGGAATGAAGGCACTTGATATACTCCCCATCTTTTCCGAGTTGCTTTAAAACCTGCTCACCTACCCTTGTCATAATATGCATGTTCACTACAACATAAGGGGAATCGG
>JBILSG010000045.1:0-11063 GCA_044372235.1 Chitinophagaceae bacterium | reverse complement strand
ATGTTTGTGAGTACTGCGATATCAGGCCTGAAAGACTTAATGTCATCGAGCTGAAAACTACTTATCTCCGCGACATAAAGAGGTTTGGGACTGAGTGCGATCTGTCTTGTAATGGCGTAACCAATGTTACCGACCAATGCGCAATCAATACCCCCGGTCAGGCATATGTGGTAAATCAATGATGTCGTTGTTGTTTTGCCATTACTTCCAGTAATTCCAATAATCATACTGTCACCTTTGTAACGGTACGCAAGTTCCATTTCACTGATTAAAGGTATTCCTGCCGCAATAATTTGCTTCACTACAGCGTTATTATGTGGTATACCCGGACTCTTCATCACCTCATCTGCATTCAGTATTTTATCAAGCGAATGAGAACCGGATTCGAATGGTATCTGATTACTGATCAGCTCATCTTCATAAGCGGATTTGATCTTACCACCGTCAGAAACGAATACATCATAGCCCTGCTGCTTGCACAGCAATGCTGCGCCCACGCCGCTTTCTCCTCCTCCTAGTATGACAATTCGTTTCTTCACTGAATTATTTTATTACTTATACTATCTGATTTTCAAAGACATGATGGTAAATACCACAAACAACAAGGTCACAATCCAGAACCTTACTGCGATTTTACTTTCATGGAAACCTTTTTTCTGATAATGGTGATGCAAGGGACTCATCAAAAAAATACGCCTCCCCTCACCATATTTTTTTCTGGTATATTTAAAATATCCAACCTGAATCATTACACTCAGATTTTCAACAAGAAACACCGCACAGAAAAATGGTATCAACAATTCTTTTCTGATTATTATGGCAAGCGCTGCTATAATTCCACCGAGTGCCAGACTCCCTGTATCGCCCATAAATACCTGAGCAGGATAAGCATTGTACCATAGAAAACCAATACATGCACCAATCATTGCGGCAATAAAAATGGATACTTCTCCAAGATTAGGTATGTACATAATATTGAGGTAATCAGCAAGTACAAGATTTCCGCTTGCATATGCAAACAATCCAAGACAACCCCCTATCAAGGCTGATACACCTGTAGCAAGTCCGTCTAAACCATCAGTGATATTTGCACCATTGGAAACAGCAGTTACAATGAAAATTATAACGAGCATATAAACCACCCATCCATATTCACGCATTGATTCTGGAAGTAAGCGCGCATAATTGAATTCATGCTCTTTAACAAATGGTATGGTGGTAACCGGCTCATTGGCTTTGACGAAGTAACGAACACTTCCCTGATAACGGATTTCGCTTGAACCAGCTGGCTTTTTATCACCTTTATATTCCCTCATCACACTTACATCTTCATTGAACAATAAAGTAGCACTGATGATGATACCCAATCCAACCTGACCAAGCACCTTAAACCACCCTGCTAATCCATCCTTATTACTCTTTTGAAATTGTAAACCCTTTTGCTGTGCGAGCCTTTTAGCCCTCAGCTTCAGGTAGTCATCCACGAATCCAACAAGACCGAGCCATATTGTACTCAGCAACAACAGCTGTATATAAATTTTTTCAAGGTTGGCAAACAAAAGAGTTGGAATCAGTATGCCCATCAATATGATGAAGCCACCCATTGTGGGAGTACCCTTTTTTTGCTCTTCACCCTGCAAGCCAAGCTCACGGACACTTTCACCTACCTGCAGACTGCGAAGTTTATTAATGATTTGCTTTCCGAAAATGAGGGTGATAACCAATGAAAGCAATACAGCCATCATTGCCCTGAAAGTAATGAACTGAAAAAGTCCGATTCCCGGAAACCGGTAACCCTCCTGCTGCAACCACTGATAAAACTGATACAACATGTTTCCTACTTTTTAAATTCAATGAATGTTTCAGTCAAAATCTGTTTGTCATCAAATGGCATTTTAACACCCTTGATTTCCTGATACTTTTCATGTCCCTTCCCTGCAACAAGCAAAATATCTTCTTCACGTGCCATCATCACTGCAGTCCTAATCGCCTCTCGCCTGTCTGGTATGGACAGTACTTTCAACCTTGCGCCAAGTTCAACCCCTTCCAACATATCATTGATGATGGCAACAGGGTCTTCACTTCGCGGATTATCCGAAGTAAGAATAACCTTGTTACTGAAATCAACCGCAGCAGCTGCCATCAATTTTCTTTTCGATTTATCCCTGTCGCCTCCACAGCCAACAATGGTTATGATTTGTTCCCCGCCCTGCTGCATTTTTTTAATCGTGGCCAGCACATTCAATAAGGCATCAGGCGTATGCGCATAATCCACAATTCCTGTTATTTGCTGGTGAACGGACTTGATGCAATCAAATCTTCCTTCTGCACCAGTGAGGTTACTCATGGCAGTAAGAACATCCTGACGATCCTCGCCAAGGCAAATTGCTGCAGCATATACAGCCAGAAGATTGTATGCATTGAATTCGCCAATCAGCCGGAAGTGAACCTCCATTTCATTAACCAGCATCTGCAGACCAGTCATGTTGTTGTCTATGATGCGACCTTTGAAATCTGCGAGAGATTTAAGGCTGTAATAAAACTTATCTGCATCTGTATTTTGGAGCATAACAGCACCATTCCTGTCGTCCATATTCGAGATGGCAAAAGCCCTCGAAGTAAGACTATCAAAAAACCCTTTCTTTGCTTTTATATAGGCATCGAAAGTTTTATGGTAGTCAAGGTGATCATGTGTAATATTTGTAAATATACCGCCGGTAAAATGGAGTCCTGCTATACGTCGTTGGTCAACAGCATGACTGCTTACTTCCATGAACGCATGACTACATCCGGCATCAACCATTTTCTGTAACAACGCATTGAGTGATATGGGATCTGGAGTTGTATGTGATGAAGGAATTACCTCATCGGCAATCTTATTTTCAACAGTAGAAATGAGTCCGCTCAAAACATCCAGAGACATGAATAATTTGTAAAGCAGGGTTGCTACAGTAGTTTTACCATTTGTGCCGGTTACTCCTACCAACTTGAGCTTTGTTGATGGTTCTCCGTAAAAAGCATGCGCCATGATACCTGCAGCAGTTGCCGAATCGGCTGTTTGCACATAAGTAACCCCTTCGCTGATTTCCTGAGGTAACTCAGAACAAACAACTGCAATTGCTCCGTTTGCAATGGCAGTTTGAATGTATTGATGCCCATCCTGACTCCCCCCTTTAATGGCAATAAAGCAGGAACCACTTCCGACATTCCTCGAATCAATCTGCAAATCTGTAATCTGCAAATCAGTCCGGCCAGTCAGTGACCTGATTCCTACCTTGTATAATATGTCTTGCAGTAATGCCATTATCTATCTGATTTATTACCAAGATCAAGGTATATCGTCTGCCTCCTGAATACCTGAGTTCCAGCAGGAATAGACTGTCTGCTAACTTTCCCCTTACCAACTGCTACCACTTGCAGCTGTTGCGCCTCAAGTAGTACAAGCGCATCCTTTAGTCCAAATCCCCGCAGTTCTGGCATGATGCCTGTTTTGGCAGGCAATGCCTCAGCTACGGTCGACTTCTTTCCGGTTTCAAGTCGGGCCCAATCTGAAGTACGGCTCACATCATTGAACTTCATACCGGTATGCTTTGCTATCATTTTGAAATCAGCAGCAGCACCAGCAAATGCCCCCCCTGAACTATCCTGATCTGTATGGTGAGCATAACTGGCATACATCTCCTGATCTACTGTCATGAGTTTATCCGATATGGCCTTGAAAACCGGACCGGCAACTGCGGCACCATAGTATTTTACGGCAAAGGGTTTATTTTTAATGACCACAATACAGGAATACTTGGGAGCATCTGCCGGAAAATAACCCGCAAATGACGACTGATAAATGCTTTCACTGTAACCCTTTTTTCCATTGGCAACAAGCGCAGTACCTGTCTTTCCGGCAATGCTGTAAAAAGGAGAAAGGAGGCCTTTACCGGTGCCGTTTATCACTACCCCTTCGAGGCAGGTCCGCAGTTGTTTCAAAGTGCTGGGACTACAAATTGCCTTCCTCAATTCAACAGGAGTAAAAGTCTTTATTGACTTGCCATCTTTAACCACAGCATTAACCAGGTAAGGCTTCATCATCCTGCCATCATTGGCTACAGCATTGTAAACCATGAGTGTTTGAAGCGGACTTATAGAAATATTATAGCCGAAAGACATCCAGGGAATAGCTATACTGCTCCATCCTGATTGGCCCGGCCTGGGGATTAACGGTTTTGATTCGCCGGTAAGATCGATTCCTGACAATGACGTCAGATTCAATTCCTCAAGGTGTTTGAGAAAAAGCTGTGGATCCCTGGCATAATAATTCACAGCCAGTTTGGCCATTGCCACATTTGAACTAAGCTCAAATGCGCGCTGGTAAGTAACATCATTTTCTTCGTGCCGCTCACTGTCATAAACCGTTCTGCTAGAAAAAAGCCACTTGCCATTTTCAAGATTAACTGGTGTATTCAGGTTTATAAACTGATCTTCCAGGGCAGCAAGCATGGTAACCAGCTTAAATGTAGATCCGGGTTCTGAACGGGTGATGGCATAATTAAAATCCTCTTTGTAAGCCCCATCTGCTTGCCTGCCCAGATTGGCTATTGCCTTAACTTTACCCGTCTTCACCTCCATTACAATGCAGGTTCCGGTTGTGGCTTCATTTTCCTGCAACGCCTTTAACAAAGCCTGCTCAGCTATATCTTGTATATT
This sequence comes from Chitinophagaceae bacterium, assembly GCA_044372235.1. Lineage (GTDB taxonomy): Bacteria > Bacteroidota > Bacteroidia > Chitinophagales > Chitinophagaceae > Pollutibacter. The sequence continues at coordinate 6,365 of JBILSG010000045.1, read as the reverse complement.
AATATCCAGCGTTGTGAGGATATCTTTTCCATTTTCAGGCTCAATTTCCTGGCCTTCAACGGGTACATATGCACCGCCGGAAATGCGCCTCACCAATCTTTTCCCGGTTACACCCCTGAGCAGGCTGTCATACGTTCTTTCCAAACCCACATTAATTGAAACCAACTTACCGTCTTCATTCAAGTATTCCCTGGACAATCCAATCGTTCTGTTTGCCAGTAATCCGAATGGCGCCATACGCTTCTCCTTCTCCACAAAAATGAACCCGTTCCTGTTCTTGTTCTTGGCTATAAAATCAATTTTCCGCAATGAGCGGTACTGATTGAAATTAATATTTCGCTTGAATAAATAGTAACGATCTCCCCTGTTAAACACCCCCATCAATTCCCGCCTGTATCCGGCAACAGATGCATCCGCAAATATTTCAGCCAGCTGTATGGCAAGACTGTCGATATGATTCCTGAAAAAACTGCCCTCTTTTTGCTGAACACCCTCTGAACCAAAATCAAGATATATGTCGAAAAAAGGGATTGAACTGCTCAACATCCTGCCATCTTCACTGAATATGGTACCTCGCTCTGCATCCATTTCACGGTACTGGAGATGCAAGCTGTCGCTCAAAGAACGCCAATAGGCACCTTCAGACTGCTGAATAAAGACTGTTTTGGCAACAATACCTCCTCCCATCACCAGCATAAGCAGGTAAACCAGGTAACTGCGCCACAATATGTCTTTTTTTGCTTCCAATTATTCTTAAGTTTTATTTCTTTTTTAAGGCTTTGTCAAGCACCACAGGCGGTTCTGTTATCTCCTTCAAACCCTGACCTTTCACTGCTTCAACAACCTCCGACTGCTTTGTCATAAACATCCAATCACTCCTGACCATCTTAAACTCATACTGCAATTCCTTCAACTCCTTGCTGGTTCTGTTTATATCTTTTACAGATTTCTCTGCATGATGACCATTATATATGTAAAGAACTGCCAGCGCGGAGAGGAACAAAAAAAAAGGAACATTCTTAACCAGCCAGACCTGACTGATCATTAACCTGCTCGCTTCTTTTTGTTGTTCGTTCATATGCTTTCAATGACAAAAACTGTATTCTGATTACACCAACCTTACCGCTTTATCCCAACCCTTAAACGGGCACTCCTCGAACGCGGATTCCGCTTAATCTCTTCAGGTGAAGGCTCCACCGGCTTTTTCGACACCTGGATAAAGGCAGACTCCCTCCTCGTACCAAAAACCGGATCCTGCTCTGCTGCACCGTCCAACTCTCCTCTCAGAAACTGTTTCACCATCCTGTCTTCAATGCTGTGAAATGTTATCACCGCAAGCCGGCCACCAGGTGCAATTACCTCACCGCATTGTTCCAGTAAGGAACGCAGCGCGCCTAACTCATCATTAACTGCAATCCGCAATGCCTGAAATACCTGTGCAAAATATTTATTCGGATTACCCTTTACCACTGGCGCCATGACCGCTTTAAGAGAAGCAATAGTCTTGATAGGAGCCCTTCTGACCTGATCACAAAGCAACTGCGCAAGCGTTCTGGCATTGGTAACCTCCCCATATTCCTGCAAAACAAGCTGAAGCGACTCCGGCGTCGACTGCATCAGAAACTCTGAAGCAGTTAGCGTAGCAGAGCGATCCATACGCATATCCAAAGCAGCATCAAACCTTATAGAAAATCCCCGCTCTGGCTCATCAAACTGGTGACTGCTCACCCCCAGGTCTGCAAGAACCCCATCTACTTCCCCAATCTGGTACAACCGAAGAAACCGGGAGAGGTGACGAAAATTATGTGGCACAAAAACCAGTCTGCTGTCCTCCGGCAAATTTACCCTCGCATCCTCATCCTGGTCGAAAGCTACCAATCGTCCAGCCGGACCCAATCTGGAAAGAATCTCTCTTGCATGGCCACCTCCACCAAATGTGCAGTCCACATAAAGCCCGTCAGGCCTTATGCACAAAGCATCAACAGCCTCTTGCAACAAAACCGGAATATGATAAGGACGATTACTCCCGGCATCGCCGCCAGTTGCACTTTCGCCCATATCATACATGGCCCTAACCATTGCTATCCTTCTTTGCCATCACTTCAGCCGCTAGTCCGCTGAATGAGTCAGATGAAAAGTTGTCAAAGAGCTGCTGGTATTTTTGCTTATCCCAGATTTCCATTTTATTCATTGCTGAAACCAGCACAATGTCTTTTTCCAGACCCGCATGCTCCATCAGGCTCTTAGGTAATAAAATCCTGCCTGCACTATCCAACTCGAGCTGCATTGCTCCGTTTAAAAAATACCTCCTGAACTCACGAACCTTTGGATCAAAATCATTCAGCGCACTCAGGTTTTCATAAAGTGGCTTCCAGCTCTGCATCGGATACATAGTGAGGCATTTTTCAAAACCCCGGTTGATTACAAAAACAGGTTCCTCTCCCTCCGGCAGCTGTTTTTTTATGCCTGCCGGCAGAAGAAACCTACCTTTGCTATCGAGGGTAGCCTCATATTCGCCGATGAATCCATTCATGGAGGATATTTTAAACCTAAACTTACATTTATTGACACAAATTAACACATTTTCCCACTTTTGAACCTGATGCACTATGTTAAATTTTTCCACAGTGCAAATGCAGTGCTGGACTGCATTTCATTGATTTCGATGAATTTAATGTGCATTACATGAAATACAATGTGGACATCCTGTGAATACAATGTGAATAACCATGCAGAGAGTAAACCCGGAAAATATCAGAATAGAGGATTATGACTACATCCTTCCTCCAGACCGTATCGCTGAAAAGCCGCTTGAACAAAGGGATTCATCGAAATTGCTGATTTCAAAAGGAGATGAAATCAGACATAGTTTTTACAGCAATCTGGCTGATGCGCTCTCCTTCAAAACAGCGCTTTTTTTTAACAATACAAGGGTTATACCAGCCAGATTACACTTTATAAAATCTTCCGGAGGCGTTATTGAGGTCTTTTTACTGGAGCCTGAAACCGGAAACTATGAAGATCTCTACCAAAAAACAGCAGTTTTCTGGAAATGTATGGTCGGCGGTGTCAAAAAGTGGAAAAATCAGGAAATACTGACTTCCATGCTGGTTGTTAACAACAAGGATGTTCTGCTGGAAGCTCACCTCACATCAAAATCACATAACTACTGTACCATCAAGTTTGTATGGCATACTGAAAATACTTTTCTGGAGGTCATCAATGCTGCAGGACAAATCCCCCTACCGCCATATATTAAAAGAGAGGTGGATGAAAATGATAAACTAAGGTATCAGACCGTTTACGCACATCACAATGGGTCTGTTGCCGCGCCAACTGCAGGTCTTCATTTCAATGAGCAATTGATGGAAAGTCTAAATGTGGCGGGAATAAGTTCATCATTTTTAACCCTCCATGTAGGAGCTGGCACTTTCAGACCTGTTTCTGCTGAAACAATCGCAGGTCACGAGATGCATGAGGAACATTTTGAAGTTGACATGAATGCGTTGCAGACACTTACTGATGAAACCAATAAAATCATTCCTGTTGGAACAACCAGCATGCGCACGCTTGAAAGCCTTTACTGGATTGGTGTTAAACTATTAAAGGATGGTAAACTGACCAACCAACAGCTACTTACATTGAATCAATGGGAAGATAAGGAGCTTTCAACACTGTCCCCTCCACCAAAGTCAGTCGTTTTCAAATGGCTTTTAGCGCAACTATCCGCCAAAGGCATCCAGAAACTGAGGGGTAAAACCGGAATATGCATAGTTCCGGGTTATCAGTTCAGGGTTTGTGATGGACTGATTACAAATTTTCACCAGCCACGGTCAACCTTACTTTTGCTTATAGCAGCAATGGTTGGTGATAAATGGAAATATATATACGAAACAGCACTTGCCAGTGATTACAGGTTCCTGAGCTATGGAGACGGATGCCTGATCATGCTGCCGGATCAGTCATTTTAATGGAAGCGAAATGGTAAACTGACTCCCTGAGCCGGGTGTACTGGTAACCTCAATGGTTCCTTCATGAGCTTCAACCATCTTGCGAGTATAATTGAGTCCCAACCCAAACCCCTTGACATTGTGAACGTCGCCGGTATGTGCCCTGTAAAACTTGTCAAAAATTCGGGCAAGGGTCTCCTTCGTCATTCCAATTCCGTTATCTTTCATGGTAAGCACAATCCTGTTTTTCCTGTTGAAAGTTGTTACTTCAATTTCAGGAGCTACATCTTCCCGGGCGTATTTGAGTGCATTATCAAAGAGGTTGCTGATCATATTGACAAAATGAACGGGATGTCCAACAACAAGATCCTGTTCAGCATCCATCCTGTAAATGACTTTTGCCTCCTTCTCAGCTACCTGCAAGGCAAATTTGCCTTCGATTTTTTGAAGCACTTCATGAACATGCAGATCCTGCTTGTCTTTCAGCACCTGATTGATATCCAGTTGGGCAGCCTGTAATATCTGTTCCACCTGGGTATTCATTCTTGCATTTTCGGTTTTGATAACCTGTCCTATTGCCAGTAACTGCTCCCTGTTGCCAATAATTTTTTCATTTTTAAGTGTATCCACTGCAATGGAAATGGTTGCCAGGGGGGTGCGCAGCTCATGCGTCATATTGTTGATGAAATCAGTCTTCATCTCACTCAGTTTTTTCTGGGTTAAGATGGTTCTGATAGTAACGTAAAAGGCTGCTATGATAACCAGGGTGAAAAAGATTGCAACACCGATCATCCAGCCTACAGACTGCATCACAAAATCCTTCATGTCATAGGTAATCAAAACCAGCCTTTCATCCGGATCGAGAGACATTATCTCATCTCCTGTAAGGTTAACCAATGGCCAGTTGTGGATGGTATAGTTAACAGAATCCTTTGTGGCCAGCTCATAATGCTTCTCGAAGTCTGGCGATGACATATCCACGCCCGTGGAATTGGCATTGGAAAAAACTGCGAATTGAAACTTTGCACCCTTGAGCCCGTTGTCGGCAAAAGATTTTTCAATCCTCTTGTTAATGTCTTCAACAGAAAACTGATCTGCAAGAGAATGCTTGGAAAGCATTTCCCTGATCTGCTCCTGTGCACCCTCAGGTAAAACTTCCGCTGGCAAACTGGGTGCATACAGCATTTTCTCTTCCACAAGCGCTTCTACAACTTCATACTCAACTACTTCCACCAAATCAGCAACCCTGTCTTGCTGGATTTTCATGATATTTTTCAACCAGGAATACTGGATAACAATAATTCCAATAAGTGAGATGGTAATCAACACTGTGATAAGTGAGAATAGTTTTTTCATTGGACAACAAAAATAAGCGGGGTTGTGGTCAAAAAATGCGAAAAAGCTACTATTTAACGCAGGATTAAGATTAATATTGGCTATATTAGGATATGCAAACCGTGGAAAAGGGCACAATATTGATTGCTGAACCATTTTTGCAGGATGTCAATTTCCAGCGAACAGTTATATTAGTCTGCGAGCATGACCTGGAGGGGACGTTTGGTATCACCATCAACAAGGATACCGGAGATCCCCTGGGATATTACTTGGAAGATTCAGATGAAAGTTTTATGCCACTGTTTGATGGGGGTCCTGTTGGGCGTGATCAGCTGCATTTCCTACACACAGTACCCGATCTTATTCCAGGAGGATTACATATAACAGATGGTATTTATTGGGGAGGAGATTTTGAAACCATGACTGCCCTCATCCGTGATCGGACTATCAATGAGGATGAGATACGGTTTTTTTTAGGCTATTCCGGCTGGGAACCACTCCAGCTTGATGAAGAACTGAAAGAAAAAAGCTGGCTCTGTATTCCCGGCAATGCATCCCTGGTTTTTAACAAAGATTTAAAATCAATATGGAAGGATGCGGTAAGGGAACTGGGAAACGATTATCTTCCCATGATCAATTATCCGCTGGATCCCTCATTCAACTGATTCTTTCAACCGAAACGCCAGCAGTATAATTAAAAGTCCCAGCACGGCTATAATCCATAAAGACATCCGCAAACCTGTTTCCTCAGCCACAAAACCAATCATTGGCGGACCCAGCAAAAAACCTGTGAACCCCACACTGCTTACAGCAGCCAGAGAAGCTGAGGGTGACATGGACTTGCTTTTCGCAGCAAGCATATATACGATGGGAAAGACGGAGGAAACACCCAATCCAACAAGCGCAAACCCGATGATTACGACCCATTTCAGCGGAAAAGCCAATGCCAGAATTATCCCGGATAAAATCAGTAATCCGTTTATCCTAAGCAACTGCGAATGGGTCAGAAACTGTAACAACCTGTCGCCTGCAAACCTGCCCATCGTCATACACAATGCAAAAGCTGTATATCCAGCTGTA
>JBILSG010000318.1:0-3385 GCA_044372235.1 Chitinophagaceae bacterium | reverse complement strand
GCATAGGGCATGACCCCTTTTTGGGGCTGTTGAATTTTTATGTCTCCCGAAAAAAAACCGTACGCAGACAGTTTCATGTTATAAGGAGCAGTATGAACAGCTTTCATTGAAATGAGAAAACTCACCACCAGAAAACCTATTGCAAACCAGTATAATCGTTTAAACTGCATGATGCTGATTATTTGGTGATTATTGCAGACATGGAGCAATCAAACCCTGAAATACTGTTACTGATTCTTCTGAAGTTATTGTCCGCATCCAGATTGGCAAAACTCTGGTTACGGTTGTTCCGGATACAGAGCACCTGTCTTTCTTTGGCTTTCGGATCAATGATGCCATCAAAAACGATATGTGGGAGATTCCTGCCAAACTTAAGCTTGAAACGGTAGAGTTGTCCGATTCTACCTTTCAGTGGCGCCCTTCCTTTCTTTCGCTCAAATGCATTGTCGTGTATATTGATAGCTGAAGGATAGGGATCGTAGGCCTGGTCTTTGATTTTATTTTCAGTTATAAAATAACTGATGACACCAACGCCCATTGTTTTGTTATTAGTGATTGCATTGTTGAATAACTCAACGTTACTTGTAGCGAGTACGAGTACTCCGGTTCCCTTTGGCACTTTGGCAACAATATTTCCCTTGGGTGCGAAGTTGGAAAAATTGTTTTCCCGAATGATGTTGTCATGAACTTTTACAAATCCACCTTTTTTCTGCACCAGATCGGGCAAGTCAAAAACGAGTATTCCACCCGTATTGTTAACTGCCGTGTTGTGATGCACATCAGCATACAATGAATTCTCAATTTCGATCCCGGCAACATTGTTGAATGCTGTGCAATTGCGTACTTCAATGTATTTTGATTGTCCCACATAAATACCTGCATCAGATGCCCCAATGGCAATACAGCTGTCTATCAGCACATTTTCACACTGAACAGGATACAATGCATATCCTCCATTGGTTGCCGATGGCTTGCCGGTCCATTCCGCTTTTACCCTTCTGAATGTTATGCCTTTGACGTGCATGGTTTTGATGAGGTCACCTTTGGCATCCTGCACAGTGAGGTCTTCCAGCACAATCTCCTCACAGTTGGTAATCCGTATTCCTTCGGCTCCTGATTGCTGCGTTTTAAACGAAAGGATTGTTTTATCCATCCCCTTACCCCGGATGACCACCTTTTTCTTGCCATCCATAGACAGTGTGCCGGCAATAGTGACATTGCCTTCACCTATGGTAACAATACCACCATCCTCTACAAGGATCATCTCGGTCTGAATTTGTTTCTCCGCCGAGGCCTGTGCATGTATTTCAGCCTGAAAAAATACACAGGCTAAGAAAATTACACTTTTGAATTTCATCATTGACTGTTCAGGGTTTAGATGCAATATAAGAACGATGAAGGCCAATTCAATCATTCATCAGTTTAAGAGCTTCTGTTATGGCATATGGAGACCTGATTCTGTCAACAGTAATCTCCTTTGCCTTCCTCATCCACAATACCGGTGCCTGCAAGGAAGTGGGGATATCCAAATTGCTGATGCTCACCTTTTGAACATCATCCATCACAAAAGGAACCCTGAAGTCATCCTTTTTATATTTCAGTGTCACATTTTTCATGCTGATACCTTCCACATGACGCAGGTACATCCCCCATGCTGGCAGTTCACCAAACATGCTGAATTCAGGATAATTGGCTTCAGCTTCGGTAATGATATGCATTGAATCAACAGGAATATGGGTTCTGTTTTTTTGTGCCCCTCCTTCGTAAATGATTTCAATATCCTCCAGCTGAATATTTTTGACAGCATGACCGGGTAAACCCGTAATCGAAGAAGGAAAAACATTGTGCGGGTAAAACACCACATTGGTTTCTTTCGTTGAATGATTATGCGGCGAGATACTGAAAATTCCACTTTCAGGAATATTAAAAGATGCAGGGTATTTCAGCAGGGGGCCTTCCAGTTCATATCCTTTATCCGGTTTGCCAGCAGGTATTTCTACTTTCACATCACGTATCCGGATATTGCTAATTGTTGAGTATACAGCGTCCTTATTCCGTTTGCCCAATTTGATAAAAATAGCATTACCGGTATTTTTGGCACGCACGCCGGAAATATTTACATTTTCGATAATACCTCCGTCTACTGCTTCCAGGGCAATAGCAGAACGATAGGTATCATAAACGGTGATGTTGCGGACGGTAATATTCTTGAATCCACCATAGGATGCCGTTCCCATTTTAAATGCGCTTGCACTAGAACGCATGATACAATTTTCAACCAGGATATTGTCGCAGAAACCATTACGGGATTCAGACTTCAGACAAACCGCATCATCTGCGGTATTGAAACTGGAATTCATCACTTTAACATAGCTGCAGTTGTCGAGGTCAATCCCGTCATTGTTCCAGTAAGCCGTACTTTCCACTTTGATGCTGTCAAATTCCATATTCCGGCCATTTTGCAACTTCAACACCCAAGAAGTGGCGTCTTTAAAAGTCACACTTCTGACATGCACGTTGGTACAGTTATTCATCCACAAGAGGTGCCCTCTGTTTTTTTCAGTTGGCCTTTTTGTTTTCCATTCAGGATCTGAGATCAATCCTGCCTCCAGGTTTTTGAAAATATCTTTCATCAACTCCCGTCCATTTCCGTCAATGATTCCGGAACCGGTAATCCAGACATTATTTAGGTCTTTTCCTTTGAGGAGGCTGATGGGAAACTCATCGCCATAATCTTTCCGAAAAGGAGACCCCAGCAATACCGCTCCTTTTTGCAAGTGAATATCCACATCAGACCGCAGGGTTAAGGGAGCTATGAGGTATCTGCCTTCCGGTATCACGACTCTTCCGCCTCCGTTGGCAGAAACCTGTTCAATGGCATCCTGAATGATCCGTGTATTGTTTGTTACCCCATCCCCTTTGGCACCTAAAGTAGTGATAACGACGTCTTTGACTTTTGTCACTTTCCGAACGCCAACCTGAGCAGCCCAAACATCATAGTCGTTTTGCAGTTGTACAACCAGTGCAGGTTTTTTTGCAGACAAGTCATTTACCTCTGTAGGATCATCTTTCAGGTTATACAGGGCCCAGCTTTCATCTTCCAGTTCCTGAACCAGTTTCCAGTTGCCCCACCTTACAGCCCTGTTGCCTTCATGCTCCCAGAAGATTTTACGTTCAGGATTTTTTTTGCCTGTCCATAAGTGAGACAAACTTTTTCCAGGTACATCAAGTGGATCAGCCCCAGCCAGTTCAAGACTAGTGGGAAGGAGATCCATCACATGTCCGTAGCCATCGTGAAAACCTTTTCCGGGTTTTATGCCTGATGGCCACTGAATAATGAAAGAGGTGTTAATACCTCCCTCATGCATGTAATGTTTATATTTTT
>JBILSG010000317.1:0-3386 GCA_044372235.1 Chitinophagaceae bacterium | reverse complement strand
TTTACCTGCGTAGTAAACGGTCTGGCAGCCGTTTGTACAATCACCCCGTCTCGCTGCAATGCATAGATGAAGCGGTGTATGTTGTAATCGCGGTTGCTAACAAGATAGGCATAGTTGCTTTTAACTGGTTGTGGTGTAATAACGGCAGGTGAAACAGTTAATTTTTTTCCTCCGGAAACAGGTGATTTAGCTGCTGAAAAGGGTAAGCCAAATGCGTGAATCAAACTCCACGTTGATGCATCATAGAATGAACTGTCTCGGTATGTGATCTGGTTTTCAAAAATGGACCTTACCATGATGTGGTTGTCTTGTGCAACCGGTACATAGTAACGCTCACCTTCAGGCAATTCATACACATCTATTCTGTGCAGCAAAAGCAAGTCGATGAAAGCTTTGGTGCGGTTTTTGTCCTGATCATGACTGAATACATATCCTTTCACGGCAGATGCTTCAGCCTGTTGTTTTGCAGTAGTATAGAAAAGTTTCCGCATTTCAAGTAATGATGCTTTCTCTGCTAGTGAGGCCCGGATGGTGGCTAATGAGGCTGTAAACTGATTGCGGATGGTGAAGGCAAAGGTGATGGGGATTGTAGTGGTTTCCTGAACATGCCCGCGGCTACTAGCCTGTTCAAATAGAAAGCCTGCTCCGCCATAGAAGTTTATGTAACTCGAACCATAGCCAGGGTAAAGTTTATCATAGGCTTCCTTGGTAAAGTACATGGATCCTATTTTATCAGTTGCCTTGCTAAAGTATTCGGCATATTTCGGGTAGATTTTTTTGTAGAGGTAATCAGGCACAATGGGATTGTTGCTGGCATCCTCACCTGGATCGAAATAGAAGGTGGAATTGGTGCCCATTTCATGGTGATCCGTCTGCACATAAGGTTTCCATTTGTGGAAGAAGTTGATCCGGTTTTGTGACTCCGGAAAAGTTGCCAGGAACCAGTCGCGGTTGAGGTCGAACCAATAATGATTGGTGCGTCCACCGGGCCAGATTTCATTGTGTTCCCGGTCGTTTGCATCGGCTACAGGTGGGAATGCCTTGTGCATGTTAGCCCAATTGGTATGCCTGTCGCGGCCATCCGGATTAATCACCGGATCCATGGTGATGATCATGTTGTTCAGCCATCCCTTTGTTTCCTCAGTTTCTGAAGCCGTGAGGTAGTAAGCTGTTAGCATGGCCGCTTCGCTGGAAGAAGGTTCATTACCATGCACATTGTAAGCCAGGTGGATCACCAATGGTATATTCGCTGTTGCACCTTGTTTCTCACCAGCTAGGTGTTGCTGTCTGATTTGTTCGATGTTTTTATGGTTGCCTGCACTGGTGAAGGTTGCTGCAATCTGACTTCTGTTTTCAAATGTCTTTCCAATCACTTCCAAAGTTACCCTGTCTGAAAGCCTGTCGAGTTCGCGAAAATAATTCACCAGCTGATCGTGACGCGTATGTTGATCACCAATGCCATATCCCAGAAATTGTTCTGGAGTTGGAATGGCGGGGTTGAAAGTGCCAGTGTTGGGATAAAAGTAGGATTCTTGTGCATTCAGTTGGAGCAGCAGAAAGGCAAGCAGGAGTGAGGTTATGGTTTTCTTCAGCATCATCGGTTTTGTTTTGTGATCAAACAGCAATCAAAGCTATACGTTTTGTGTAAATCTACTTTAGTAAATGTTTTAAGCCATTGCAGATCAGCCAACAAAACCCTCAGGCATCTTTGTTTCCTGACCGTGAACGGCGAGCTCCCTGATCCAGTTGTCCCGTTCAGGATATTGCTCCATCAGCATTTCAATTGTTCCGCCTTCAAAGCATGCGCCTGTAAAGCCGGGTGCCATGGTGCAACCAAAAATTGCATAGGTTCCACCGGCACATAAACGGGCTGCCTGCCAGGTACCGGCCGGCACAACAGCCTGCAACTGCTGTCCTGCAGCAAGATCAGTTCCCATAACAATTTCAGTTGAATGCCCTTCAGGATAAAGCAGGTAAAGCGAAAATGAATCGCCACCATAGCAATGCCAGATTTCATCATGCGTAAGGCGGTGGAACCTCGAAAGGCTAAGGGGCTCATGGCAAAGCAATCCAATCATGCAGGTACCCAATGGCTCACCTTCACTGTTGGTCTGTGTTGAACGGTAAGTGTTCTTGAACAGCGTTCCCTCCACCGGTAGTGTTTCCAGGTGCAGTTGGTCAATCAGCTGTTGGATAGTTTGTTCAGGCATTCATTTCAAAGTTTAAATTTCATTTGCTGAAACTCATTTTTTCAATAGGGCTGCAACGGCTTCATCGCCCTGCAAGGCATTTGCTGGTAATGGGTTGTTTGCATTGAACGCAGACAATTCCTCCCGTGAAAGCAGTTTGAATTTGCTTTCACTCACCAGTCCATCATTTCCAGAAACCTTATCCAGGTTGAGTTTCAGGTGTTTGGCGAGGAATGGGTAGACGGCCTGGCGTTTACCCGGACCATAATCATGTTTTTCGTTGGCCAGATGCACATTTGCTACCAGGTCTTTTTTGTTGTACAATCCATATACCTGCTGCATGAAAGGATATTCCACCTCTGGCGTGTTTTTGGTCCAATCGGCCCCGTCAGATACCAGCATCATGGGCCGGGGAGCAGTGAGTGCAGCGATTTCTGCGTTGCAGGTTTGATAGTCAACCGCTTTATGGATGGGCATGCCACTCTCACAGCTGCATCCGCCGAAGAAATGTGCTGAAACCATTACAACGGGAGCAGAAACTTTTATGCGCTGATCCATTGCAGCCAGCAGAAATGTCTGTGTGCCACCACCTGATTCACCAGTGATGCCAATTCTGCCTGAATCCACGCCGGGTAGTGACAGCAGAAAATCGAGGGCCCGGATGCTGTTGATGGCCTGCAATTGCAGTGCCAGCGAGTGTTTGTGTTGTGTTTGCTTTGCGTCGCCATAACCCAGCATATCCCAGGTGAAGACCACAGCCCCCATTTGTGCAAGGGTGGCACAGCGTGCCTGCGTCTGTTCCCGGAAGCGACCTTCCCCTGTGCCGTCGTGGCCATGCGGACAAAGCACACCTGCATAGTTTTCAAGCTGCTGCAACGGACGGTAAAGGTTGCCGGTGACAAAAAATCCCGACATGCTTTCGAAGTAAACATTTTCAACAGTATAGCCATCCATCACCTTTTTGGAGTGGATCACCGGTTTGGTTATAGGTGCTTCAGGAATTGTTTCCAGGTGCATGCCTTTTCGAAGCTGGTTCAGCACTTTTGTGCGCCGATTCGCCCAATTTACATGAGATTCCGGTGTGAGTTTTTGAAGCAGGTTTGCGCCTTGTTCTTCTGTAAAATAGGCACCCTGGCACAGACTGTCTGTTGGGGCAACGGACTGGCCGCGGCTATGCATAGCCAGGAGTAAAAACAG
>JBILSG010000316.1:0-3404 GCA_044372235.1 Chitinophagaceae bacterium | reverse complement strand
TAAATCCTGCCATGCAGGGAAGGAATCTCGATATTAAGCCAGTAAGGGTCATTGCCTGCACTGTCTGCGCTAACGATTTCAGCATAAGCAGGATACTCAAAACTATATGGGAATCCTGCACTGTCAAATTTGCGGTATGAACGTTCAGGCAGGTCAACCCTGAAATACCCCTTAGGTCTTGGTGTGTAGGAGCTGTTGCAGGCAATAAGAAAAGCTGAGCCTATCAAAAACAGGAAACTGAATTTAGCGGAGTTCATCATACTAAGCCTTTGTTGGATCAATTGTTACTTTCAATTTCTGTATGCGGTTAAAATTCACTTCCAGGATTGTAAACGTAAACTCCCTGGCAGTAAAGACCTGATTCAGCTGTGGTATTTCTCCTGCAATTTCAAGAACGAGTCCGGCCATGGTTTCACTGCTGCCCCTTACATCGTCAAATACCCTTACAGGCACATGCATCAGCTTACAGGCATCACTGATCATGATTTTGCCTTCAACAATAAAATTGTTTTCATCCAGGCGAATATTCAGTGATTCCTCTTCATCATACTCATCACGTATATCACCCACTATTTCTTCCAGGATGTCTTCCATGGTGATTATGCCATCCGTACCACCAAATTCATCCACCACAATGGCAAAATGTGTTTGCCGGGATTGAAATTCTTTCAGCAGGTCTTTAACCAGCATCTGTTCGTGAATAAAAAAAGCCGGCCTTATCAGTGTTTTCCAGTTAAAATCGCCTGGCATATTGAGGTAAGGAATGATATCCTTGGCATGGAGCATGCCTGCAATGGTATCCAAACTTCCTTTAAAAACGGGAAAACGGGAATATTGCTGCTCCCCTACACTTTTCTTTAAATCTTCAAAATTGACAGACTCTTCCACACCCTGAACATCGAGCCTGCTCCTCATTGCTCTTCTAACAGTTACATCACCAAAAGCAGCTATTCCTTTCAGCATATTTTTTTCTTCCTCGGAAGATCCTTCACCTTCTTCCACAGACATAACCTCATCAATCTGGTGCATACGGTCTCTTTTCCCATTCTCCCAACCCAAAGCATGTTCAACTTTCCGTGACAGTGCAGTAAGCCATTTGCCGGGGAGCCTGAAGAGAGTATAATTCAGCCTCACCATCCAGGAAGCATAAAAGGCAAAACGCATGGGGTTATGGGAAGCCCAAACCTTGGGTAAAAATTCTCCGAGGAGCAGGAGAATGACCAAAACACACAGTAGCCTGAAAATAAAGATTGTCCATACAGGCCAATTCGGAAATAGAGCGGGTGTAAGCAACTGATTGCACAACAAAATGATCATGATCCTGTAAAAAAGATTCCCCACTAGCATAGAAGAAAGGAGCAGGGAAGGATCTGTCAGCAACTTTAAAATATGGCTGGCTGACGGATACCGTTTTTGGCGCATACTTTTCAAATCTGTGAGCCCCAAAGAGAAAAATGCAATTTCACCACCGGAGTTCATGAATAACATCATGATGCAGGATAAAAGCATTAGCGTGAGAATCACCATCAAACAAAATTAATCAAATTGAGCTGAAGCCTGTTTAAACAATTTCAAGGAACCGGTTTATCAGTCTTGGGAATGCCAGTTGTTTCAATTCCTCAGGCTTCTTCCAGGTGTATCCCTCAACCTGTATCTTTTTATCAACTTTAACCAGCAATAACCTGGAATGGATACGCTGATGCGTTAATATATGCCTGAGTTCATCTGTAAGCTGAACCATACCCTTTCCTCCATATGATGCCGGCAAGTCCCAGAAATCCATGCGCATCAGCTCTTCAGGGGCAACTGGTTCATCAGTTTCTTTGAGGATAAATTCAAAAAGATGTTGCCAAATATCCTTTCCTTTTCTTTCCCTAACCAGTCTTTCTCCTTTGTAGTCAAGCATCAGGTAGTAAAGAAACCGTTGCCTCACCTGAATTTTCTGCTGCTTTACGGGAAACATATCCCATTTTTCTTCGGCATTTGCCTGGCATATACCTTGCAAGGGGCAATTCGGGCAGTCCGGTTTCCTCGGCGAACAAACTACTGCCCCAAGATCCATCATAGCTTGGTTATGCAAAGCAGGATTATCATTATCCAACAACTCCGCTGCAAGCTCTTTGAATTGTTTTTTACCTTGGGTTGAATCAATAGGTGTATCAATTCCAAAACACCTTGCCAATACCCGGAATACATTGCCATCCAAAACCGCCAGTGGTAAGCTGAATGCAAAAGAACCGATGGCAGCAGCAGTATACGGACCAACCCCTTTGAGTGACAGCAGACCCTGGTGATCTGAAGGGAATTTGCCGTCCAGCTCATTGGATATAAAGCGTGCAGTAGCCAGCAGATTCCTGCAGCGGCTGTAATACCCCAGTCCTTCCCACAACTTAAACACCCGTTCATCAGCAGCATCTGCCAGGTCTTTTACGGTTGGGAAATTGAAAATAAAATTATGGTAATAGGATAATCCCTGTTCCACACGGGTTTGCTGCAGGATGATTTCGCTAAGCCAGATTCTGTAGGGATCAGTGATGCCCTTCCAGGGCATTGACCTTGTGTTTTGGGTAAGATGCCATGCCCTCAAAGCACTTGTAAAACTCACTTTATGTTGTTTTTCAACCACTTACACTTGATTTATTTGGAAATTAGTGAAATTTCGTGCAATTTTATATGAAACGCTGCGTTTATGAAACAAACCTTATAAACAAATCGTTTTGAGGGATTTATAAACAAATTTAAGACAATCAAGGTCGAATTCTAAAAAAGCCTCACCATGAGAAAAGCGGATCTCATCAACAAGATTGCTGAAAAAACAAACATTCCCAAAGTGGATGTTCTGGTAACCCTCGAAACAATGTTCAAGGAAATCAAACTGACACTTTCACAGGGTGAAAACATCTACGTCAGGGGATTTGGATCATTTATTACCAAAAAACGCGCAGCGAAAATAGGCAGGAACATCAAAAGAAATACAGCTGTCCAGATTCCGGCACATTTTATCCCAGCATTCAAGCCTGCAAAAGAATTCATGCAGGAAGTAAAAAAACTTGAAATTGATACCGTAATCAGGGAAGAAGGTGCTGATGAAATGTCTTAAACAGAATTCTCTTTAAAAAATCATTACCCATGTTGAAAAAACAACAATGGATAGCAGCAGGTGCTGGAGCAGTGTTGCTATTCTCGCTTTTTATTTTTGGAAAATTCACTCCTCCTCATGAAGACCATGCTGATCACGGACAGGCAGCACCTGCAGGTGGACAAACACCAGGGTTCAGCTTTGAAGGCTATATGAGTGAAGTAAAAAAAGAAATTACCCCCAGCCAGTCGGCCTACCTCACTTCATTGGAGGATGCATTGACGCGCGGCGATCTGGTTACACAGCGGAAAGATAATTTTCAATC
>JBILSG010000315.1:0-3405 GCA_044372235.1 Chitinophagaceae bacterium | reverse complement strand
GTGTACTTGTGGAAACCTACACGTGTGGTAGAAGTTAACTCGGCGGTAACACCATAAGTTTTGAGTTTGATTTTATGGTATCCCGGTCTTGCGGTTTCTTCCTGATGGGAATATGTGGAGCCGTAGGTATCCGGACCAAAATGACCTTTGAACTGTCCTGTTGTTGGCAGAACTGGGATTCCAGACAACTCCCAGCAGTGAATATGACTGAAACAACGGATGGTATCTTCGTTGTATTTATAGCCGGTATTCCAGACACCACGGAGGTTCATATCCGGACTCAGGTTAACCATGCCGAATGGAAGTGTAGCGGAGCTGAAGTAAAAAAAACGGGAATTGGCAGCGTCTACCATCACTTCAACCTGTGATGATTTCCCCGAATTCATGTTCTTTACCTGTGAATAGGTTTTTTGGGTACAAATGAGCGTAAAAACAAGAGTGCTTAAAGCGAAAACTATCCGCATGAATGATTTTTTTGACTAATACAATTTAGGATAAATGGACATGAATAAAAAATGAGATAAATTTCAATTAACTGTGGTCCAAGAATGTAGAAAAAGGGGGTACATAAAATTTAAACAGGCTTTTTAAATTCGAAAAACTTTTCATATTCTCCGTCTTAATCAATGAAAAAGAAAAATGCGGCCCATGAAATTGAGCCGCATTTGGATTAATATAATTTTGATAATCAATTCAATGTAAGCACTTTAAATTGCGTATCCCTGCTGTTGGATCCTACATGTACTTTGAACCGACCTGGTTCTGCCACCCACTTGAGATCGGCATTCCAGAATTTCAACAGTTCGGTATCAATCCTGAACTCAACCCGGCTGCTCTCACCTGCTTTCAGCTTCAGTTTCCGGAATCCTTTCAGCTCTTTCGCAGGGGGTGTAATAGTTCTGACCTCATCCTCAATATATAACTGTACTACCTCAGCACCATCTACAGAACCCTTGTTGGTTACTGTTACTGTTGCCGTAATAGACCCGCCTGGTGCCAGTTGATCAGAACTAAGCTGTAAATCACTGTATTCAAACCTTGTATAGCTCAAACCGTAACCAAAGGGGAAAAGGGGTTCATTGGGCATGTCGAGGTATTTGCTGGAAAACTTATTACCCGGATCCTGCGGACGACCGGTGGTTTTCTGAGCATAATACACCGGAATCTGTCCAACTGCATAAGGAAACGACATGCTAAGCTTGCCGGATGGATTAACAGTGCCATATAACACATCGGCAATGGCATTACCTGCTTCAATACCGGCATGCCATACCTGTAGCACAGATGCTGCCCCCTCAATAGCGCCTGTCAGCACCAACGGTCTACCACTAAGTAGCACCACAACCACAGGCTTTCCTGTCTTGTAAAGGGCCTGCAACAGGCGTTGCTGACTGGCAGGCAAGGTTATATCACCGCGACTGGCAGCTTCTCCGCTCATCTCAGAAGCTTCTCCTACAACAGCAACCACCACATCAGATGACCTGGCAATGGCGAGGGCCTCTTCAATCATGGCTTCGGGTGTCCGCTTATCGATATCCACGCGCAATCCAAATACATTGGCCTTCTGCGCCAGCAGGGTATCATCGGTGATATTGGCTCCTTTAGCAAAAGATAGATTGACCATTTTTGCTGCTTTTGTCTGCATCCCGGTCATTACAGGAACAGACATCTGAGGATCTCCGCTGACGGCCCAGGTGCCCAGCATGTTGTTTTTATCATTGGCCAATGGTCCGATCAATGCCACACGCTGTGCCGGTTTGAGTGGCAGGGTATTCCTTTCATTCTTGAGCAACACAAATGATTCCGATGCAATTTTCCGGGCAAAGGCCCTGTTATCAGCAGTCAGGATTTCAGTGCTGCGTGCAGGATTGATATACCTGTATGGATCAGTAAACAGCCCGAGTTTATATTTCGCTTCCAGCACCATCCGGCAGGCCCTGTCTATATCCGCCATTGCAACTTTCTTTTCCTGTAATGACTTTTTCAATGTTGAAAGATATCCCTCGCCCACCATATCCATATCCAGTCCGGCCTTGATAGCCTGCGCAGAAACTGCCTGCAGGTCACCCAGCCTGTGGTTACTCATTTCATTGATCGACGTGTAGTCGCTCACAATCATCCCCTTGAATTTCCAATCACGGCGCAACAAATCAGTGAGCAACCATTTGTTTCCTGAAGCTGGCACACCGTCTACATCATTGAAGGAACTCATGATGGTGGCAACACCGGCATCAACTGCCGCCTTGTAAGGTGGCAGGTACTCGTTGTACATCTTGTTGCGACTCATGTCTACACTGTTATAATCCCTGCCTCCTTCTGAAGCGCCATAAAGGGCAAAATGCTTCACACAGGCAAGCAGCGTATACTGACTTGCCAAATCATTGCCCTGATAACCCAATACCATGGCACGGGCAATCTGCGAACCCAAAAAAGGATCTTCTCCGGAGCCTTCTGCAACCCTTCCCCACCGGGGGTCACGGGCAATATCAACCATGGGTGAGAAAGCCCAGTTCAATCCATCTGCTGTTGCCTCTCTGGCTGCCAGAACGGCGCTCTGCCTGATGAGTGCAGTATCCCAGCTGCAGGAAATACCCAGCGGAATAGGAAAGGTTGTTTTGTGTCCATGGATGACATCCGATCCAAACATCAGGGGTATTTTCAGTCTGGAGTGCGTCATAACCAGGTCCTGTGCCTGTTTGACCTTATCTGCTCCAATCACTCCGAATAATCCGCCCACCTTGCCGGACTTAATCTTCCCTTCTACGTCAGTACTTACAACAGAACCCGTGGGAATGCCCCAACCTGGCGTAATCAGGTTAAGCTGCCCAATTTTCTCTTCGACTGTCATCTTAGACATGAGCGTGCTAATGAACGTATTCATCTTCGCATCCTGTGCCCAAATGATGGAGGTGCCCGTCACCAATACCATCAACAAAACATATTTTTTCATGTGTCAAATTTTAAAAAGCTTACTCGTGCCTTGTGCCTCGTGCCCAACCTTCGGTTGGCAAGCTTGTGCCTCTTCCCTTCTACCTACTCCACCTTCATCACTTTACTGGAAACCGAAATGCCATGCTCATTTACGGCCTCTATCCTGTAATAATATGTCTTCTTGAGATCCATACCCTTGTAATAATAATCATTGGCATCATGCACCATGATCGAAGTATAGAGCTTCTCGGGATCCGTTCCGAAATAAATATTGTAAGCATAGGCATTGTCTACAGGCGACCACTTTAACCAGGCGCTGCGTTTGTCCTTTTCGGTTCTCAACACCACAAAATCCCTTACAGGATCTGGCTTGCGGCCATGTCCATGGCCAAAAACACGAAGACCACTGATGGCAAATTTTCCTGATGGCACTGAAATATTTTCCAGGCGGATGTACCTGGTTTCAACCTGACT
>JBILSG010000314.1:0-3408 GCA_044372235.1 Chitinophagaceae bacterium | reverse complement strand
TATTGTGTGGGACCAGTAAAGCCGTCGCTAAGTGTTTTCATGAAAGCTACCAATGCTGCTTCCTGATGTGCAGTGAGTCCTAGTCCACCTACACCATGGAAATCCATGTTGAAAGGATACTCTGGTGCTGCCCAAGGAACTCCATTCCAGCCCGCTCCAAAAACGTCACGGGTGTTGTAGAAATGTGTAACCTCTTCCAAAGTAGCCATTGCTCCGTTGTGCATGAAACGCTGCATTTTACCAACATTTCTGAGTGTAGGTGTTTTGAATCTGCCAAAGTTCTCAGCTGCTTTAGCTCTCCATTCAGGGTTGGCTGAAGTTTCAAGAAAACCGCCCAAACCCGGATCAGGGAAGACATTTCCACCAGGATTGTTTTTGTTGGCAGGGATACCATCATTGTGATACATGAAATCAGTGAATGGATCACCAGCTGGAGGTTCAACATTGGCTAATCCTGAAGCTGTATGACAATCATAACACTCTCCACCATTGGGAGCTGGGGCAATGAATATTGCAAGACCCTCTGCTTCCAAATCTGTTAATGTGGCTACACCACGTTTGTAAGCATCATATTTTGAACTAAATTGGTTAACTGCTGGAGAAGACTCATATGCAGCAACAGCTTCACCAATTTTATCGTAATTCAAAGCGATTTGTGTTGGTGTCAAATTGTTGATGTCAGGGGTTCCGAAAGCAGCCTGCCAAAGTGCAATATAAGCACGGTTACTTTTGAGTTTTGCTAAAACAGCAGCTGGATTTGGATGGTTCTGCTCTTTATCGGCAAGAAATGGTCCGAGTGCTTGCTCTGCTGTAGCACTGCCTAAACGAAGACCGGTAGCACGTCCGTCCCAGAAGTTTCCTCCCATGAATTGAGCAGCAGGAACAATACCTGCGGCTATTTCTTCAGCATCAGGTAGAACTGCTACTAAACCAAAAACAGGACTCATACTTGCATAAGCGGCACTTGGTGGCCTTCTTCTGCCAAATGCACCTGCTACGGCACCTTCACCAACACCGGCTACAAAACCGCGTTTAAAACCTTGCGCTGAAGCTGCACCACTGATAGGGATATCCCCAAATCCGGTGAAACCAACCTGAGGGGCGTGACAAGAAGCACAAGCCTGAACACCCATCGGTTCAGAGAGACGGGCATCAAAGAAAATCTGCTTGCCCAGTTGTTGCAATGGGGTTAAAGTGGTTTTGGCTCTTGCACGGGCGCTTTCAATCTCCAGTGCTGAATCTGCAATGTCTTTTTTGCATGAATCCAACAGGAATACGGATAACAACAAGACTGCAGCTGTGTGCAGCTTTCGACTGTGTAACATAGTAATTTTTTTAATTCAAAAAAGAGGAGTTACGGCAGTCTTTCTTTGGAATTGGAGTAGGAAATTCTAAGGATGTGATGGAATGTAGAAGAGATTTTCCGGAGGATTGGATATAGAGTCTATCTATGAAGAATTCGAAGATCACAATCATTTTCTTATCCACCAAAAAAAATTACATAATTTTTATGATTGTTATAATAAATCATTATGTGTTTATAGTTACTCCATCTATTCAAGGCCATTAACTAAACAAGCGCCCACCGCATTGCGGGGGGCGCTTGTTTATAACTAAAGTTCAGAGGGTGTTTATTGTGCTGGTCCGGTAAAGCCGTCATCAAGGGTTTTCATGAAAGCTACCAATGCTGCTTCCTGATGTGCTGTGAGTCCAAGTCCACCTACACCATGGAAATCCATATTGAAAGGATATTCAGGTGCTGCCCAAGGTACGCCGTTCCATCCTGCTCCAAACACATCACGGGTGTTGTAGAAGTGTGTAACTTCTTCCAGAGATGTCATCGCTCCGTTGTGCATGAAACGTTGCATCTTACCTACATTTCTAATTGTTGGTGTTTTGAACCTGCCAAAGTTTTCAGCAGCTCTAGCTTGCCATTCAGGATTGTTTGAAGTTTCAAGGAATCCACCAAGTCCTGGATCGGGAGTAACGTTACCGCCCGGGTTACGCTGGTTTGCAGGTATACCATCATTGTGATACATGAAATCTGTGAATGCATCACCAGCCGGTGGTTCAACGTTGGCGAGTCCAGCTTGTGTATGACAATCATAACACTCACCTCCATTTGGTGCAGGAGCAATGAATATGGCCAGACCTTCTGCTTCTAGTGGTGTTAATGTTGCTTGACCGCGCTTGTAAGCATCATATTTTGAACTAAACTGGTTAACTTCAACAGATGCTTCATATGCTGCAACAGCTGATCCAATTCTGTCGTAATTGAGGTTGATTTGAGCAGTAGTCAGGTTATTGATATCGGGTGTGCCAAAAGCAGCTTGCCAGAGTGCAATGTAAGCACGATTGCTCCTCAATTTAGCCAATACAGCGGCTGGACTTGGGTGATTTTGCTCTTTGTCTGCCAAGAATGGGCCGAGTGCTTGTTCTGCAGCTGGGTTTCCAAGGCGAAGACCAGTTGCACGTCCGTCCCAGAAATTTCCACCCATGAATTGTGGAGCTGGGATGATACCGGCTGCCAGTTCTTCAGCATCAGGTTGAACAACAGTCAAGGCAAAAACAGGGCTCATAGTTGCATATGCAGCACTTGGTGGTCTTCTTCTGCCAAACGCACCAGCAATGGCACCTTCACCAACACCGGCAACAAAGCCACGCTTAAAGCCTTGAGCAGATGCAGCACCGCCTGTTGGAATGTCGCCAAAGCCGGAGAAACCTACCTGTGGAGCATGACAGGAAGCACAAGATTGAACACCCATGGGTTCAGAAAGACGGGCATCAAAGAAAATTTGTTTACCTAGCTGTTCTAATGCAGTAAGGTTTGTGCGGGTTCTTGCCCTTGCCTGGTCAAATTCAGGTTCAACGGACAAATCTTTCTTACAAGAATCGAGTAAAAGAACTGAGAAAAATAATACAACTACGTTTTGTAGTTTTCGGCTGTGTAACATAAGTGATGATTTAATTCAGGAAAAGAGTTACTACAGTCTTTCGGAGGTATTGGTAAAATGGATTTTGTTAACTTGTCATTAACACTTCAAATATGTTCACACAAATTGATAAGTGCAAGTTTTTTATAAGTTTTTTTTATAGAAATTATATAAAAAAAAGTCATTACAATAATTGTATTTAATGATTTCATTTTCAATCACTTAAGTTAATTTGAATTTGGCTACAAAACAAAAAAGCCCTGCATTGCTGCAGGGCTTAAGTTGTATTTGCTTTGTTCTGATAGGCTTATTGAGCTACTCCTGTATAACCATCATCCATTGTTCTCATGAAGGCTACTACAGCCGCTT
This sequence comes from Chitinophagaceae bacterium, assembly GCA_044372235.1. Lineage (GTDB taxonomy): Bacteria > Bacteroidota > Bacteroidia > Chitinophagales > Chitinophagaceae > Pollutibacter. Next base: position 106 of record JBILSG010000314.1, on the reverse strand, counting down.
CCTGAGCTGGTGTGAGTCCGAGATTACCGAGAGCATCCGTATCCATGGTAGGCAGGTATTCTGGTCTTCCCCAGGGAACACCATTCCATCCAGCACCCGGTACATC
>JBILSG010000044.1:0-11167 GCA_044372235.1 Chitinophagaceae bacterium | reverse complement strand
GTCGTTAAATTCTTTGGCCATGTATTCGGATTGAATGTTAAAAAATTAATAATTGCAAAATTAACTCCATTTTTCTAAAATTCCCCAATCTTGTTGTTTTGTCTCATATAGTGTCAATTTGTACATCAATAAGGGGGGTGTTTTCCAGAAAATCAGCCATTTCGTCATTCATCTCAATGCCACGCTCAGTTGTTTTCATACTCACAATGAGTTTCTCAATCTGATCTACAAAAATGAACTTTAACCGTGATTTACCCGGATTTTTCTTCATATTTTCCTGCAGAAATGATACTTGGTCAACATTTATTGTGCCCGCCTGAAATGTAAGCTGAACCTGTTTCGTAAATGCTTTTTTAATTGTCTCGAGCAAACAGATTTCATTCACCCTGAAATTCCATTCATTCCTGCTTTCCCACTTTTCATAACTTCCTTTCACATGTATACAGGTGCCTGCAGTAAAATAGTTCGAAAACTTAATGTACTGGTCGCCAAATAGGGTGATTTCAACCTTTCCTGAGAAATCTTCCAGGGTAATGCTTCCGTATTTTTTCCCGGCTCTTGAGATCTTATGTTGAGAAGAAGTAACCAGTCCGGCTATCTTGAGTGGTTGGTTGGGACTCTTCTGAAGCTCAATTGCCCCTTTGAACTCCGTAAAATCATTGATTGCCATGATGCCATAATACTTCAGTTCAAAGCGGTAATGGTCCAGTGGATGTCCGCTTAGAAACATGCCTGTAACTTCCTTTTCTTTATCGAGTATCTCTGTAAGTGACCAGGGTGGACAATCCGGAATACGTGGCGGTGGAATTTCCTGAACCATGGCAAGGTCACCAAATAAGGTGTTCTGACTTGAAGTTGACTGGTTCTGCCAGATATTCCCAAACCTTACTATTTTTTCAAGTCCGTTAGATGCGTCACCTTCCGGCATATAAAAAAACTGAGCCCTGTGCATTTCTGGAAAACAGTCGAAAGTCCCTGACATAGCCAGGCTTTCCAGTGATTTCTTATTAACAGTCCGCTGATTAACCCTTTTGATTAAATCAAAGATTGATTTGTATATCCCATTTTTTTCCCTTTCTTCTATGATTGATTCCACAGCAGCTTCACCAACACCTTTTAATCCACCTAATCCTATCCTGATCTCTCCTTTGCTGTTTACTGCAAAACTTTGGAGGGATTCGTTTATATCCGGACCAAGAACCTTTAATCCCATCCTTTTACATTCTTCCATGAAAAAAGTGATTTTTTCAATAGAACCTGCATGATTCAGCACTGCGGCCATATATTCTGAGGGGTAATGAGACTTTAAATAAGCAGTTTGATAGGCAATAAATGCATAACAGGTACTGTGAGATTTATTGAAGGCATATTGCGCAAATGCTTCCCAGTCTGTCCATATTTTCTGCAGTTTATCTTCAGGAAACCCTTTTTTGGAAGCATTTCCGATGAATTGTCCTTTCATTTTATCTAGTACGGACTTCTGTTTTTTACCCATGGCTTTCCTCAGCACGTCTGCATCGCCTTTACTGAAGCCAGCCAGTTTCTGGGCAAGTAACATTACCTGTTCCTGGTAAACGGTGATTCCATAACTCTCCTGAAGGTATTCCTCCATTTCCTCCAGATCATAGGTTATTGCCTCTCTGCCATGTTTCCGGTTGATAAAGTTTGGAATATATTCCAGCGGGCCGGGCCTGTACAAGGCATTCATGGCAATGAGGTCTTCAAACTTATCAGGCTTGAGGTCTCTGAGGTATTTTTGCATACCCGGACTTTCAAATTGAAAGGTGCCGATTGTTTCTCCCTTTTGATATAGTGTGAAAGTCTGGTCATCATTGAGTGGAATCTTATCGATATCTATCTCAATGCCATAATTCATCCTGATTAGTTGCAGTGATGTCTTGATGATATTTAATGTCTTCAATCCTAGAAAGTCCATCTTGATTACACCGGCATCTTCAATCACACTCCCCTCTATCTGTGTCACCCACATCGGTGAGTCTTTTGCCACACATACTGGCAAGAGTTCAGTCAGGTCTTTTGGTGCAATGATGATTCCGGCAGCATGAATTCCGGTATTCCTAACAGATCCTTCAAGAATTTCAGCTTCATGTAAAACCCGGCTTCTCAGGTCGTTGCCGTTGTATATCTCACGCAATTGTTTAGCTGAATCAATCTCCTCCGGATTCAGCGATTCTTTCTCAACAAGGCTTTTTTCTCCCTGTAAAGGTGCATGCAGCAATCGTTTCAGGGAAATGCCAGGTTTTTCCGGCACCATTTTAGCCAATATATTGGATTCGGGCAGTGGCAGATCCAGTGTCCTGGCAACATCTTTGATACTCATTTTGGCAGCCATGGTACCATAAGTAATGATTTGTGCTACCTGGTTCTTGCCATATTTTTCTACAACATAATCAATTACTTTTTGTCTGCCATCATCGTCGAAATCCGTGTCAATATCGGGCATTGACTTTCTGTCTGGGTTGAGGAATCTCTCGAACAGCAGTTTGTATTTAACAGGATCGATATTCGTGATACCAATACAAAAAGCTACCACACTACCAGCGGCTGATCCACGCCCCGGACCAATAAACACACCCAGGTCGCGACCTGCTTTGATGAAATCAGATACAATGAGGAAGTATCCTGCAAATCCCATCGTCCGGATTGTGAACAACTCAAAGTTGATCCGCTCTTCGATCTCTGGTGTTATTTCGTCATAGCGTTTGTTTGCACCTTCCCGGGTCAGGTGTTCCAGGTATTCATCCTGAGATTTGAAATTGACTGGTACTACGAAATGTGGAAGAAGGATGTCTCTTTTCAGGTCAAGCACATCCACTTTCCCAACAATCTCATTGGTGTTATCAATAGCCTCCTCCAGATCATGGAAGACTTTTTTCATTTCTCCTGTGGTCTTGAAATAAAACTGATCATTGGGGAAGGCAAAACGCTTGTTTTTAAAGCTGGCATCATCATCTGAGAACTCTCTGGCAGCTGGTGTAGCTACTTTTTCACCGGTATTGATACACAATAAAATATCATGTGCGTTGAAGTCTTTTTGGTCTACATAATGCGAATCATTGGATGCAATGACCTTGACATTGTACTTCCGGGCAAATTTTAACAATACATTATTTACCCTTTCCTGCTCCTCCATACCATGGCGTTGCAGCTCCACGTAAAAGTCTTCCTGGAAAATATTCAGCCACCATTTGAATTCATTTTCTCCGGCTTCTTCACCCTTTCTCATGATGGTTTGCGGCACCAGGGCACCAAGGCAGCAAGTTGTTGCAATCAGCCCCTCATGGTATTTATGTATCAATTCCTTGTCGATTCGGGGGTACTTGCTGTACATCCCTTCGATATATCCGAGGGAGGTGAGTTTAACGAGATTTTTGTAACCAGTATCATTCTTTGCCAGAAGAATCTGATGGTGTCTGGGATCTTTTTCTTCTTTCGAAAAGGTCTTTCTATGTCTGTTTTCAGTGATGTAAAATTCACAACCCACGATGGGTTTTACTTTCAATGGACTATTTTTGTCTTCCGGATCTTTTTTGTGTTTATGCGCTTCTGCAACAAACTGAAAAACACCGAACATGTTGCCGTGATCTGAAATTGCCAGGGCAGGCATTTCATCTTCCATGGCTTTTTTATACAATGCGCCTATACTGGCTGCGCCGTCGAGCAGTGAGTATTGTGTGTGAACGTGTAAATGTGAGAATTGGGACATATTGAATGAAAAATTCAAATTTCGTAAATTTAGTTCATCCTTCAACGGAAGAGCTATTAAATAACTTGCTGATGAGATTAAAATCATTGCTATTACCTGCAACCATTGCTCTATTGATACAATCCTGTTCCGTATTCAGGCCAACGCCTGTTGCGTTAGCATCAAAACCGGTATCACCATTTTTTGATAATGTGGTGGTAAAGCTTGGTACACAGGATGAATTTAAACCTACCTCACCTTCTAAAATTGAAAGAAATATTGGTCCTATTGAAGATAAATTTGAAAGGGCTACTACAATGAATGATTTCGAAGGGATAGAATACATTCCGCCTGCATTCATCAGGTATGCCACAATTCTGGATATAGAAGTAGAGAAACTGACCAATCGGAAGCTGATTGATTATGTGCATCAATGGTGGGGTACACCATATCGCATCGGAGGGACTACGAAGTCGGGGATTGATTGTTCAGGTTTTGTGCGTGGACTCGTTGCAGATACTTACGGGCTGGATCTTCCACGTTCATCAAGGGAACAGGCTCATTATTGCAAGCGTATTGGGAAAACTGAAGTGAAAGAAGGCGACCTTGTGTTTTTCAGCAGCGGTCGCCATATTTCACATGTTGGAATGTACCTCGCAAATAACAAATTTGTTCACGCATCTACTTCTATGGGCGTGATTATCAGCGATTTGGATGAGCCTTACTGGAAGCGCAGGTATATTTATGCTGGACGTTTCCCAGCAAGCGAATAGCATCGGTCTCAATGATAAATTTGTAAATGATAGCGGGTTATCTCAGCATCCTGAATCCTACATAAAAGTTTTTATCTACCGTAATTTCATCTGCTTTTGACCTACTTTCAAACGCTTTCCACTGCATGTCGGGTTCAAGCCATTGGGGTTGTCCATTTACGAACACACGAACAGGTATATTAAATGCAGGAATACAATCTGCCCAGCGGTAATAAACCTTGTTTTTTTCCGCTTTGATTTCAAGGGTAGGAATTTGTGTTGATCTTAGGTACTGATCAAAGAGGGGCCTTAAATCACGGTTCAATTGTACACTCCAGAAATGTTCAACATCATCTGAACTGATGGTTTTGTGGTAAAATTCAGCATTCATCTTCCTCAAGGCCTGGCGAAAATTCTCATCATTATCAAACAGCTGTCTGATCAGATGTACCAGGTTTCCGCCTTTGTAATACATGTCTCCTGAACCTTCCTCATTAAGCCCATATTTTCCTATGATGGGGATATCGTTCTGAATCAGTTTCCGGGTTCCCTGCACATAAGCATCTCCTGCTTCCTTGCCGTAATGATAATTGGTGAAAACGGTCTCTGAATAGTTGGTGAATCCTTCATGCACCCACATATCAGCCAGGTCTTTTGTGGTGATATTGTTGCCAAACCATTCATGTCCACTCTCGTGCACAATGATAAAATCCCACTTCAATCCCCAGCCGCTGCCAGACAGGTCGCGGCCTCTGTAGCCATTCTGAAACCCATTGCCGTAAGCAACAGCACTTTGGTGTTCCATGCCAAGATGAGGCGATTGTACCAATTTAAATCCGTCCTCATAAAAAGGGTAGGGCCCAAACCAGTTTTCAAAGGCCTGCAACATAGGTTTAACCTGGGTGAATTGTTTTTTTGCAGCTTCAAGTTCATAATCCAGTACCCAGTAATCGCAGTCAAGGTTACCTTTTTCACCAACATATTTTTCTGAAAACTGAATATATTTTCCAATATATGGAATGATGTTGTAGTTGTTGATGGGGTTTTTAACTTCCCATTCCCAGGCTGTTTTTCCTGGTTCATAGACATGTTTACCCTTTAAACGGCCATTGCCAACTGCTACAAGTGAGTCTGCTACGCTGATTTTAAGGGTTGCTCCCATCTCTGGCTCATCACTCTGGTGGTCTTTACAGGGGAACCAGACACTGGCTCCAAGCCCCTGACAGGCAACACTCATCCAGGGCCTGCCGAGTTTGTCTTTGGAAAAGATCCAGCCTCCATCCCAAGGGGGACGAACAGCAACTTGTACTTGTCCGCTGAACTTCAAAGCCAGTTTTCCTTCACTTCCAATAGCTGGGGCTTTACTGAATTCAACAAAATAGGCATTTCCTTTCCTGGTATATGTCAGTGATTCTTCCCCCCAATATGCTTTCTCCAGTTGCATGGGTTCCTGAAGGTCAATCTGCATCACCTTACCTGCCGATAAAATTTTTATCTGCATGTCTACCTTACCCTGTATGGATTTCTTTGCATAGTCGGGCTCCACATGAATGGCATAATGCCGAACATCCCACCAAGTTCTTTCCGGAAGTAAGGTTCCCCTCAAGGTGTCTTTGAAAGTGTATGCTTTGCTTTGGGTATTCAATTGAGCACTCGCATGCAGGGCCATCACGGCCAACAAAGCCATCAGGCAAAACGGATTCTTGAAGGGTTTCAGGCTACTCATTAATTTCATTTTATGGAATCAGGATTTTGGGCTCAAACAATCAATGTTTGATCTTGTCTTTAAAAGCCTTTTCAAATTTTTCCAATTTGGGCCGGATGACAAAATAGCAGTATGGCTGGTTGCCATTGCGATTGTAGTAATCCTGGTGGTAGTTCTCGGCTGCATAAAAATTGGTGAATGGCTCAATGGCAGTTACTATCTTGCTTGCATACGCGCCACTGGCATCGAGTTCTTTTTTAAAAAATTCCGACCTTTCTTTCTGATGTTCATTGTGGTAAAAGACTACACTCCTGTATTGCGGACCCACATCATTGCCTTGTTTGTTCAGCGTGGTTGGGTCATGTGTCTGCCAGAAAATTTCAAGGATTTCATCAACTGTGACCTGGGTGGTATCAAACTCTACCTGCAACACCTCTGCATGTCCGGTAGTTTTTTCACATACCTGCTCATAGGTGGGATTCTCAACGTGACCTCCACTGTAACCACTGGTTACTTTTGTAACACCCTTGACCTGTTGAAAAATGGCTTCTGTACACCAGAAACAGCCGTTCCCAAGTGTAATTGTTTCAGTATGCATATTTGTGTTTTTTTCTGCTTTGACAGCTGGTTTTTTGCTTTTCTCTGCAGTTTGTGCGCAGGCCGTCATGAACAGCGTAAGTGAAAGCATGGTTTGTAACATTATTTTCATAGACTTCATTTTGTAAAATTAACGATATGTTCCGAAGTTAATTCTTAATGGCATTACCACTGAAAATCAGTGTACTTTTGCATTCAGTTTAGCATTGGTTTAACATGAAATTATACCCGGAATCGGCCCCTGTGCAATTGGAATTTGACAAGGTGAAAGCACTCCTTGTAGAACAGACCAGAACCCTGTATGGTAATGAAAAGGCATCAACCTTGCGTATTCATACCAGAAAACAGTTCATCGATATGGAGCTGAGGCAGTCATATCAATACTTTCAGCTGCTGGCAACCGGACAAACATTCCAGCATGATCAGGTATTCAACCTGTCCAGGGAGCTGAAATTATTGTCTATTTCGGGGGCAGTACTTACCGGAGATATATTTATACTCTTTCGCAGTCTGGCTGAAAATATCGGAAGTATATTCAGATGGTTTGATGATGAGCGTCAATCTTCACTGTCATCACTTTATGAAGTGATCAGACAAACCCATTATGAAAAGAGTATCCCGCAGCAAATCAGCCGAATCATTGGAGATGATGGCAGGGTTCTGGACAATGCTTCTGAAGATTTATCAAGAATCAGAATGGCACTGTATAGGAAACGGAATGAACAGCGGAGGTCTTTCGAACGAATATTGGGCAAACTTCAGAAAGCAGGCTATATCGCTGATATCGAGGAATCTTTTTTAAATGGTAGGCGTGTACTGGCCATTTACGCAGAGCACAAAAGGATAGTAAAAGGTATTTTACATGGAGAAAGTGATACAAGGAGGACATCATTTGTTGAGCCTGAAGAAACAATTGAAATCAACAATGAAATATTTTCACTCGAAAATGATGAGAGGGATGAAGAATACAGGATCCTTCGGGAACTGACTGCAAGGCTATCTTCATTCAGTCCGCTTCTCAAACAATATGTGGATGTTTTGGGTGAATACGATTTCATTCGTGCCAAAGCCAGGCTAGCCGCCATGATGGATGCACATCTTCCCCAGGTTTTGGATGCTTCAGGCATAAAGCTGGTAAGGGCTTATCATCCGCTGCTGCTGCTTTATAACAAGAAATCAGGAAAAACAGTTATACCTCTCAATCTCACATTGGATGAGAAGAACCGGATATTGCTTATTTCAGGTCCAAATGCTGGCGGAAAGACTGTTTGTCTAAAAACTACTGGCCTCCTGCAAATGATGGTGCAATCCGGACTCCTGGTGCCGGCTCATCCAGAGTCAACCTTCGGGATTTTCAAGCATCTCATGATCCATATTGGTGACACACAAAGCATAGAATTTGAGTTAAGTACCTATAGTTCCCACCTCAAAAACATGAAGCATTTCATGGAAGTGGCGAACGGTCGCACCCTGTTTTTTATCGATGAATTGGGTAGCGGTAGTGATCCCAATTTGGGTGGTGCCTTTGCCGAGGTGTTCTTGGAGCAATTGCTCAAAAGGCATGCCTATGGCATTGTCACAACACATTACCTCAACCTCAAGGTGATGGCTAGTAAAACATCCGGCATAATCAATGGTGCAATGGCCTTTAATGAAAAAAATCTTTTACCGGAATACCGGTTAAATATTGGTAAGCCCGGGAGTTCTTACACTTTCTCCATTGCAGAACGCATCGGATTATCGAAGGAACTGATTGACCGGGCGAAAGAGCTTGTTGATGAAAATCATTTTACGCTGGACAAGTTGCTAAATCGCACAGAGCAGGATTTGAGGCAACTGGAGACCAGAGACAAGGAGCTGCAGAAACTGATCAGGGAAAACGAGGCATTAAAAAAGTCAATGCTACAGCAAATTGACAAGGAAAAACACCAACAGCAGGTTGAATTGCTCAAACACCAGAATCAGGTTGCCCAGGAAAAAATTGTTTATGTCAAAGACATGGAGCGAAAATTGAAGCAAATTGTTTTAGACTGGCGCAGGGCAGATGCCGATCAGGATAAAAAGCAGCTCATGAAAAATATGCATGCACTGCTTTTTAATCAGAAAGAAAAACAGGTGACTGAGAAGAAACAGAAAAAACTCGACTCAAGGTATGTAGCTTTGGAAGATGAACCAGTAGTTGGAGCCCTGGTATTGATGAAACAAAATAACAAGGTAGGTGTACTTGCTGAAATCCGAGGTAAAAAAGCAATTGTCAACCTTGGTTCAATGCCGCTCCAGGTAAACCTGGAAGACCTAGTCTCAGTAAGAGAAAAAGTTCAGCCACAACAATAAATTCAAGATATCTAAAGTAGCTAACAATGTATTTTAAAAAAATAATCCTTTTTGTGCTGTTGCTACAGCTTTCTGCTGCAAACGCTCAGCAAAAGATAAATCCCGACAGCATCCGTTCTAAAATGAGCTGGTTCGAGGATGCAAAACTCGGGATTTTCATACATTGGGGAATTTATGCAGTGAATGGGGTGGACGAAAGTTGGGCTTTCTACAACAAGAAAATGCCCTGGACTGATTACATGAACCAGCTCAAGGGTTTTACTGCATCTAAATTCAATCCCGCATCCTGGGCAGATCTCATTGAAATATCTGGTGCAAAGTATGCAGTAATCACAACCAAACATCATGATGGTGTTGCGCTGTGGAATACAAAAGAGAATCATTACAGCACTGCCAGAAATACACCTGCCATGCGAGACCTGATTACACCTTTTTATAGTGAATTACGCAAGCGAGGTATTAAAGCTGGAGCATATTTCAGCTTAATCGATTGGAGTCATCCTGATTATCCAGGATTCAAGAAAGACAGCAGCAGGTACAAAATTTCAAATGATTCAAGGCGGTGGGAGCGTTTCAGACAATTTTATCAAAATCAACTCAAAGAGCTTTCCGTTAATTTCAATCCTGATCTTTACTGGTTTGATGGTGACTGGGAGCACAGTGCCGAAGAATGGGAAAGCAATAAAGTGAGAAAGATGCTCCTCGATAAAAACCCCAATACCATCATCAATGGCAGGTTAATGGGCTACGGCGATTATGACACTCCTGAACAAAATGTGCCAGTTTCCAGACCTGCTTACAACTGGTGGGAACTTTGTATGACCATCAACAACAACTGGGGATTTCAGCATAAGGATACCAACTGGAAAACACCTTATGAGATAATTAGTTTGTTTGCTGATGTGGTTAGTCATGGTGGTAATTTACTGCTTGATATCGGTCCGCGCGAAGATGGAACCATCCCAGAAGAGCAGGTACATGTGCTACGTGAGCTTGGAGCCTGGAATAAGAAACATGCAAGGGCAGTTTTTGACACCAAAGCGGGTATTGCGCAAGGTCATTTTTACGGACCAACAACACTTTCTAAAGACTCAACTTCACTCTATCTTTTTCTTCAGGGACAAACTTCAGGAACGATCATGATTAAAGGATTGAGCAATGCGATTAGGGAAATCAATGTACTGGGTACAGATGCTAAACTAAGTCATAAGGTGGTGGGGAAAATCTCATGGAGTCCAGTTCCGGGTCTTGTATATATCAATATTCCCAATGGTGTACAAGATAAATACATTACAGTTTTGGAACTAAAGCTGGATAAGCCTGTTAGCCTTTATCGGGGAAAAGGCGGGTTTGAGTAAATTGTTTTTTCCAGGTAGGGTGTGTCTCTTTTTCCCAGTTCAGCAATTCTTTTTTCCGGTCAAGTCCCCAGCGATATCCACCCATCCCACCAGATGTCTGGATTACCCTGTGGCATGGAATAAGCCAGGCAATTGGATTTGCTCCGATGGCAGTGCCAACCGCTCTTGCTGAAGATGAGCTTCCTAATTCAATGGCAATTTGCAAATAGGTTCTTGTTTCCGCAAATGGAATTTTTATCAACTCTCGCCATACACTGCGCTGAAATTCAGTACCAATTGGATTGACCATCATTTCTAGGTTGCTGATTTGCCTGCTCAACAATTGGGAGACAATATCGCTGTGTATATTTTCTTGCACCAGCTGCCATTCCTGGTGAATGAGATAAAAACGCAGACCATTGAGCGACTCCTGCCCTTCGTCCATAAACGAGGCATAGCGAACCTTTCCGTTCTCTGACGCAAAAAGCAGCTTACCAAAAGGACTCTCCTCAATACTGCAAAGAATCATTCTTTTTCAGGTTAAATATTTCATCCATCAGCACCCATTTTTCACCAGGCTTTGACCAGGGAAGTCTTTGCTGATAAGTGCTCATCAGTGCTTCCCAAACTTGAACAGCAGGATTGGAGGCATCCATTTGGGATTTCGCTTCAAAATCGAATCGATCTTCTGCTTCAATGATCATAAACAATCTGTTGCCAGTCCGATATAGAATCA
>JBILSG010000313.1:0-3412 GCA_044372235.1 Chitinophagaceae bacterium | reverse complement strand
TGAAGTTCAAACACGTTATTTTACTTACGCTGGCCATCCTTTTTCTGGATCAGGCTTTGAAGGTTTACATCAAAACCCATTACCACATGGGGCAGGAGAACGTTCTTATTCCTGCTATTCCGTGGCTGCGGTTCCATTTTCTTGAAAATGAAGGGATGGCCTATGGTTGGAAGCTTGCAGGCAGCTGGGGCAAAATAGCCCTCACCGTATTCAGGCTTATTGCAGTGGGTTTTGGTACCTATTACATCTTCAGTGTAATTCAGAAAAAGTACCACATTGGATACATCATCTGTTGCACATTCATATTTGCCGGAGCAATCGGTAACCTGATCGACAGTCTTTTTTATGGCATGATATTCGAATTCAGCGATCCATATTCAGAAAACCTCGCTAGGGGTTTCTGGCAGGATGGGTTTATGGGTGGCTATGAGGGTTTCCTGCATGGCAGGGTGGTAGACATGCTCTACATCCCTATTATTGAAAACGGCAGCTTCCCTACTTGGTTTCCCATCTGGGGCGGTGAGTCATTCGTGTTTTTCAGACCAGTTTTCAATATTGCTGATGCAGCTATCTCCGGAGGCGTTTTTGCCATCCTGATCTTTCAGAACAGGTTTTTCCCTGCACCGCCTGCTGCCGAAACCAAAACCGATACTGAAGCAGCGGCTGCAGAATAACTAAACTTTCTCCAGTTTTTCCAAAAACCTGTTCAGGTAGTCTTATCCTCCCCATCCCTGGCGGTCGAGGTTCCTGTAGTGGATGGCTTCTGCTACGTGAACTGTTTTGATGGCGTTTTCTCCATCAAGGTCTGCAATTGTTCTGGATACCTTTAGAATCCTGTCGTACGCCCGTGCAGACAGATTCAACTTTTCCATGGCTTTTTTCAGCAGGTCATGGCTATCTGCTTCCAATGCGCAAATTTTCCTGATCTCCCTCGCGTTCATCTGGGCGTTGGCATGAATGCCATCCTGACTTGCAAAGCGAGCTGATTGTATGGCTCTTGCTTCAATCACCCTTTTTCTGATGTTCACTGAAGGTTCTGCAGGATGCAGGGAGGAGAGTTGTGAGAATGCCACGGGGGTTACTTCAACGTGCAGGTCGATTCGATCCAGCAAGGGACCGGAAATCTTATTGAGGTATTTGGTGACCAGTCCGGGCGGACAACTGCATTGCTTTTCAGGGTGGTTGTAGAATCCGCAGGGGCAGGGGTTCATGGAAGCTACCAGCATAAATGATGCCGGGAAATCGATGGCCATACGGGCTCTGGAAATGGTCACCTTTCTTTCTTCCATTGGTTGCCGCATCACTTCCAGGACTGTGCGCTTGAATTCAGGCAATTCGTCGAGGAAGAGTACCCCATGATGTGAAAGTGAGATCTCTCCGGGCTGCGGGTAGGCACCACCACCCACCAGCGCCACATCGCTGATGGTATGGTGAGGGCTCCTGAATGGCCTCCTGGTGATCAGGGAGGCGTTTTCAGGCAGTTTTCCGGCTACGCTGTGGATCTTTGTGCTTTCGAGGGCTTCTGCCAGGGAAAGGGGAGGCAGGATGCTCGGGAGCCTTTTGGCTAACATGGTTTTCCCGGCACCGGGCGGACCGATGAGAATTACATTATGTCCGCCCGATGCCGCGATTTCCAATGCACGTTTGATGTTTTCCTGTCCTTTGACATCTGCAAAATCAGTTTCAAACTGTTGACTATCGTGCAGAAATTCCTCTTCCAGGTTGATTTTCACAGCAGCTTTGCTTTCATGGTCTCTGCTGATGAAGTCTATTACTTCTTTCAGGCTATTCATCCCATATATCTGCAATCCCTCCACCATGGCAGCTTCGCGGGCATTGCCTTCAGGCAGGATAAAGCCTTTCAGTCCTTCCTTGTGTGCCTGAATGGCAATGGGTAAGGCGCCTTTAATTGGTCTTAAAGCGCCATCCAGACTCAGCTCTCCCATGATGATGAAGTTTTCCAATACAGGTGGTATTTCCAGTTGCAGGGAAGCGGCCAGGATGCCTACAGCGATGGGCAGATCAAATGCCGTGCCGCTCTTCCTCAGGTCGGCCGGGGCCAGGTTGATGACAATCCGGGTTCTGGGCATTTCAAAGCCATGCGTTTTGATGGCGCTTTCTACCCGCTGCAGGCTTTCCTTGATGGCAGAATCGGGTAAGCCCACAATACAATATTCTTTTCCCTGGGAGGTCCAGCTTACTTCAATGGTGATGGTGATGGCTTCCACGCCATATACCGTGCTGCCGAATAGTTTTACAAACATGGCATGAAGGTAAACAGGCAGGAAAGTCTGTTGCTGGTGTTGAGGACACAATCCCCACGTTTTTTTCACGCAATTTTGCGGTGAATTACCGCTGATGGCTTATTTTTTTCCAATATTTTCCAGCAGGGTGGTCACGCCTTCCTTTTGTAGGATCAGATAACCCATCCGGTCTTTGCTGATGCCATCTTTAAGCTGGTAGCTGAAGTGCAGGTCGTTGTTTTTCAGGATGGTCTCAAAGTACTTGAAACGCAGTGTGGGCAGGCGTTTGAGGTCGTCTCCGATCTCATAGAGATGTGATGAAAGTATGAATAGTGCGTTTTCTGCTTTAGACAGCCCTTCTACCACCGATACGGTACATTTCATCGCATCCTGCATGTTGGTGCCTTTGAAGAGTTCATCAATGAGTACTAGCCATTTTCTTCCGTCAGTGATTTTGAGCAGCGTTTCGCGGATGCGGCGCACTTCATTGTAAAAATAGCTTTCTCCCTTGATGATGTTATCCATCACGTTGATATTGCTGAGGAGTCCTTCAAACAACGATAACCGCATGAAACCGGCTGGTACGCCCATGCCTAGGTGTGCCAGGTAAACAGACAAGCCAACGGCTTTGATCAGTGTACTTTTACCTGCCATGTTTGCTCCGGTAAGAAAGATGAAATGCTGGTCTTTATCCATCAGCAAATCATATCCCACAGCCTCTTTCAGCATGATATGTTTGAGGTTCCTGATTTCGAGCAAAGGATGATCGCTGGCTTCAAATGTTGGAAATTGCAGGTTTAATGTTTTATTGGCGATGGCCATGGACTTCCAGGCATCCAGACTGGCATGTATCTCCAGCAAACGCCGGAGTGTGACCGGAAGTTCGTTGTGGAAAATGCTGGAATAGTGCAGGATTTCAGGAATAGGCATTTCCTGAAAATTTTCAAATGCTGTTAAACCGGCGATCAGTCGGTTGCTGATGAGTCGTTCACTTTCACTGACAAGTAGTTCCAGCCTTGACGGGAGCTTGTGTTTCCGGAATAGTTTGTGGATTTTTTCAAATCCCCTTATCAGGGCAAACAGCTGTCGCATGGAAAATAGGGTCATTGCATAGTCTCCGGCATTGAGAATCCGGTATAGGAAGCTGTTGACAGGATTTGGATTTTCAG
>JBILSG010000312.1:0-3433 GCA_044372235.1 Chitinophagaceae bacterium | reverse complement strand
TATTGCATATTTCTGCAACCATAGATCAAACTAATTATATCTTTATACCATTCAATATCAACTGATTAAATCGACACTATGACAGAACTGAAGAATGATCTCCTCCTAAAAGCACTTCGTGGAGAAGCGGTTGAAAGACCACCCGTGTGGATGATGCGCCAGGCCGGCAGATACCTTCCTGACTATATCAAACTTCGGGAAAAATATGATTTTTTTACGCGTGTACAAACACCTGAACTGGCAACAGAAATAACCCTTCAACCGATTGACCAGGTAGGGGTAGATGCAGCCATCATTTTCAGCGATATCCTGGTTATACCGCAGGCAATGGGTGTTGAAGTACTGATGGAGGAAGGAAAAGGTCCTTCCCTGCCCCGCACCATCAAAACACAAGCAGATATTGATAGCCTGATCACCACTGGTGTGGAAGACAGCTTGGGCTACATGTACGCAGCGCTGAAACTCACCAAAAAAGAATTGAATGGCCGTGTGCCGCTCATCGGCTTTGCCGGTGCACCATGGACAATTCTTTGCTACATGGTAGAAGGGAAAGGGAGCAAAACATGGGATAAAGCCAAACAATTTGCTTATACTCAGCCAGCCCTGGCACACCAATTATTACAAAAAATTACAGATATCACCATCCTCTATTTGATTGAGCAAGTAAAAGCAGGAGCAGATACCGTTCAGGTTTTCGACAGCTGGGCAGGTTCACTGAGTCCGGCTGATTTCAAAATATATGCACAGCCTTATCTTTTTCAGATTGCAACTGCATTAAAACCATATGCACCCGTTATCTTGTTTCCGAAAGGCAGCTGGTATGCACTTCAAGACATCACAGGCAGTGATGCATCTGGTGTTGGAATAGATTGGTGTATCACACCACAGATGGCAAGGCAACTGACCAATAACAGCATTACCATCCAAGGAAATTTTGATCCTGCCATGTTGCTTGCCCCAATACCGGAAATCAAAAGCGCTGTAACAAAGATGATAGATGCTTTTGGTACGCAAAGGTATATTGCCAACCTGGGGCATGGCATCACACCCAATGTACCTGTTGATCATGCCAGGGCTTTTGTGGATGCCGTTAAGGAATACAAAAGCTAAACCTCGGTTTACAATCACCCAATCATTGCTCCCATGCCTATCAAGGAAAACTGGATTACATTCATACATCAACTGCAAGATGATATCTGTGCAGCACTGGAAGCTGCCGACGGTCTTGCAAGGTTCAGGGAAGATGCCTGGCAGCGACCCGAAGGTGGTGGCGGTAAAACCCGCATAATGGCCAACGGTAACGTTTTTGAAAAAGGCGGTGTCAACACTTCCATCGTTTTTGGCGAGGTTACTGAAGCCATGAGGACCCAATTGAAAATCAATGGGGACAATTGGTTTGCTTGCGGACTCAGCCTGGTGATTCACCCGGTCAATCCGTTTGTGCCAACCATCCACTGTAACTACAGGATGTTTGAATTATACAATGAAGCAGGAGAAACCATTGACCGTTGGTTTGGTGGTGGAACAGACCTTACACCCTATTACCTGGATGTGGCAGATGCAACGCATTTTCACAAGACATACAAAGATGCCTGCGATAAGTTTGATGTAGGCTTCTATCCCCATTTCAAAAAAGAATGCGACAACTATTTTGTCAACTGGCATAGGAATAAGGAAAGAAGAGGTGTTGGCGGCATTTTTTATGATTACCAAAGACCTACAGCTGAGAGGGATGCATCATTCTGGATGAACCTGGCCAAAGCCTGTGGGTATAGTTTCATGGACGCCTATATACCCATCGTCAACAAACACAAAAATCAAGCTTATACCGAAGCAAACAAATACTGGCAGGAAATCAGAAGAGGTCGGTACGTTGAATTCAACCTTGTACACGACAGGGGAACTTTATTTGGACTGAAAACCAATGGCAGAACTGAAAGCATCCTGATGAGTTTGCCTCCTACTGTTCGCTTTGAATATGATTATGTTCCAGCTGCCGGCACACCTGAAGATTTGATTCAGCAGGCTTGCCTGCATCCGAGAGACTGGCTGGCCAATCAACATTAACCCATACAATTTTTAGCATGTACCTGCAACGCCGCAACCGCATACTCAGAAACAACCCCGCCATCAGAGATATGGTGAGGGAAACGATATTAACACCTGATGATTTTATTGTCCCCCTGTTCATCGACGCAGGAGAAAACATCAAGACGGAGATCCCTTCCATGCCGGGATATTTCAGAAACAGCTTAGACGTAACCGTCAAAGAAGTAAAGGAATTGTGGAATATGGGATTGAAGAGTGTTTTGCTTTTCATCAAGTGTGAAGACCACCTGAAAGACAATACGGGCAGGGAAGCTTGGAATCCGGATGGATTGATGCAATGCAGTATCAGGGCAATCAAAGAAGCTGTTCCTGAAATGTATATCATGTCAGACATCGCCCTTGACCCCTATTCCTCTTATGGTCATGATGGCATAGTCAAAGCAGGGCAAATTGTAAATGATGAAACGGTTGAAGCGTTGGTGCAGATGAGCATCAGCCATGCCGCGGCAGGAGTTGATATGGTGGCTCCCAGTGATATGATGGATGGACGCATTGGCGCCATCCGCAAAGGGCTGGAAGAGAGCGGATACAGACAAACAGGCATCATGAGTTACAGTGCCAAATATGCATCCTGCTTCTATGGTCCGTTTAGGGATGCATTGGACTCTGCCCCCGGATTTGGTGATAAAAAAACCTATCAGATGGATTATGCCAACAGGCTGGAAGCCGTAAAGGAAACCGTCATGGACGTACAAGAAGGTGCGGATATCGTGATGGTGAAACCAGCCCTCAGCTACCTTGATATCATCAGGGAAGTTAAAAATGCGGTGAATGTGCCGGTGAGCGCATACAACATCAGTGGTGAATACGCCATGATAAAGGCAGCAGCCGAAAAAGGCTGGATCAATGAAGACAAGGCTATCCTGGAAGTTCTGACTTCTATCAAACGCGCAGGCGCAGATATGATAGCTACTTATTTTGCAAAAGATGCAGTCAGATTAATCGGATAATTAAATTGTGAAGCTATGAATACCGGAACAAGTCAGTCACTTTTCAACAGGGCACAACAGAGCATTCCCGGAGGGGTCAATTCACCCGTAAGGGCTTTCAAAAGTGTTGGTGGTACACCCCTCTTCATGAAAAAAGCAAAAGGGGCCTACCTGTATGATGCAGACGATAATAGATACATAGACTACATCGCCTCATGGGGACCGATGATACTCGGACATGCCTATGGTCCTGTTGTAGAAGCAATCAGAGAAAAGGCTTACGACTCTACCTCATTTGGAGCACCTACCGAACTGGAAATTGAAATGGCGGAGCTGATCATCAGCATGGCACCAAATGTTGACCTGATTAGGATGGTCAGCAGCGGTACCGAAGC
>JBILSG010000043.1:0-11253 GCA_044372235.1 Chitinophagaceae bacterium | reverse complement strand
TCTTTCAGGAAATCTTTCCTAAGTGCAAATTCAAAACCATAATTGGGGTTCACATAGCCCTGAGCAGTGGTCTGCGTAAATCCGCCCCAGCCGCCACCGCCGCCCATTCCACCGCCTCCGCCACCTCGTCCGCCACCGCCTCCACCAAATCCACCACCACCTGATCCGTTTTGTGGGAGAATCGACTTGCTCCTGTAATCAGCTGCAAGTTGTAATGAAAAATTCGCGGGCATCTTGACATTAAGGTTAAGCTTTCCAAAAAAGCTCCACAGTGAATTGTTGAGATCAACCTGAAGGTTACTGCTGTTAATAGAAGAATTGAAAAAATTGAGGTTAGTTGTCACCTCAAGCCATTTTGTAAGTGGATTTCTGGCTGTGAACTCAAGCCCATAAGCCTGACTGCTGTTGGCATTTATAAAGGTATTTATCAGGATATCCTTACCAGGTATCGAACTTTCTTCCTTTATTTGATATCTGGTGATAAGGTTATCAGTTTGTTTGAAATAGGCTGAGAAGAAAATACTGTGACTTCCTTTGAAAGATTTCTGGTAATTCATTTCAACTGAGTTTGTGAACTCAGGAATAAGGTCTGGATTACCCCTGCTGATATTCAAAGAATCCGTGTAATCTACAAAAGGCAGGATCTGGAAGAAATTGGGCCTGTTGATTTTTCTTGCCAAACTGAATTGTAAATCCTGTGTTTGGTCGATCTGATGAGTGAAATTTATACTTGGAAAAAGGCTTAATGGATAGCTATTTCCAAAGCTACTTCCGTTTGTGAGTAGGGTACCCTTATAAACAGAACTTTCTGCTCTTAATCCAAGTTGATAGTTGGTCTTTTTACCAATAACATTAGAATAGGTTCCGTAGGCCGCAAAAACCTTATCGTTAAACTTATAATTTGCATTGATTGAAGTGATGGGAATGTAATCACCAAAAGCAATATTGTATATATAATTTAGGTTTTCACTTTGAAAATCTCTGATTGCAACGCGTGCACCGAGTTCCAGTTTTGAGTTTTCAGATAAAGGATTTGTAAAGTCTGTTTGTATAGTATAAAATGAGTTGCCTCCTTTTCCAGTTTGTTTTTGATCAATTAAACCTCCTTTAGGCGCATTAGACAAGTCAAAATACTGCGTTTGGAAACCTCCTGAACTTAAGTTATTACTTTTGTTATAATTCGCATCGGCAGTAAGCTCCATTCCTTTTTTACTAAACAGGTGTTTGTACCCTAAGGCTGCTCCATAATTTTTGAAATTGAATGAAGAGCTTGTTTCCCGTTCAGAGCGAATAGATTTTGTGCCAGTATTGTATAAAGTATCAGTTAAAATAGCAAGCAGGTCACTGTTATCAAACTTTCCATTAACAAAACTACCTGAAAGTGTGAAGGTATTCCTGTTATCTGCAAAGTAGTCAAGGCCAGCTCTGTTGAAATTAAAGAATCCTTTACTAATGGGGTTATTGCTTTGGTCATAACGAATAGTGGGAACGCTGAAGAATTCCTCCCTTAATGACTGTCCCTCTCCAATTGATTTTCTCTTATTATACATTGAACTGGCAAAGAGATTAACCTTATCCTGCTTGACGTTTATATCACCTCCCAGATTAGGCATTCCCCTTGAATCAAGTCCACTTCTGATATTACCATTGTATCCGGCCTTTCTGTTCTTTTTCAGCACAATATTGATTATACCTGACATTCCTCCGGAGGCATCAAATTTGGCAGAAGGATTTGTAATCAATTCAACACTTTGAATTGCATCAGAAGGAATTTGATCAAGGGTTAAATTAGTTGGCCTGCCATCGACAAAAATAGTAGGAGATGAGTTTCGGAGAGATACATTGCCATCAATATCAACATCAACACCAGGAATATTTCTCATCATTTCAGATGCAGTTTGTCCTGTTGAGACCAGGTTTTTCTCGACATTGAAAATTTTTCTGTCTACTCCCATCTGCATAAATGGCTTGGTTCCTACAACCTTTATTTCTTCCAATTGCTTGGCGTCTACTTCCAATTTGATATTTCCAAGGTCAACATCTGCATTACTCATTATTTTTGAAAAATCACCACCTCTGGCTATATCGAATTTAACTGGCATTTCAAGAGTAAGAAAACCGATTGCAGTTACTTTTAACCTGAACTGTCCAAATAAAGGCAGGTTTTCAAGACTGAAATCACCATTGGCTTTGGTAAGTTGTCCGCTCAGTATAACATCTTTTTTTTGTTTGGTAGCTGAATCAACTCTTATTTGAATCAATTGTACTGATGCAGACTGAACACTTTTATTGGTACTGGCATCCATGATCCTACCATAAAATCTTCCTATATTCATATTTTGTGCATTCCCTCCGGTAGCAGGTCTGCCTCCGGCTGGATTTTGTGCCTGCACTGCAATTGAAAATAGGGATAGGAATAAGATGAAAATTTTTTGCATGAAAAGGGGTTTAAAATTTAGATGCCTGAAGAATCAAGTTCTTTCGGCGGAAATCAAAAGAAAAGGTTAAACAATTTAGATGCGTTTAAGTTCAGGATGTTATGATAGTTATGATTATTTGTAATATTCCTATCAAAAAGCCTAAAACACCCCCAATGATTTCAACAAATCTGAATTCTTTAGACATTATCTGATTCAGGATTGATTCCATTTTTTCACTTGAAAATGTAGCAACCTTTGCAGTAACCATTTGTTCGAGATCCATTTCTGATTCCAGATTTTTCATATATTTTCTGATCATTTCAGGAAATATGCCTTTTAATTCTTCCATAAATACCGTTTTCAGCTGATTAATCGTACTGTCTCCTATAAACATGGAAATTATGGGGAATACTTCACTGAGTTTCCTTCTCAGGAAATCATCTATCCGTTCTTCAATAAATGGTAATACCTTATCCAGGTTTCTGGAATTGGTGATTTTTTCCTCAATTTCCTGAAATGAAATAAGCTCTGCGCTAACAAGCTTACCAAGTTTTTCAGCAAATTGTTGCTGTCTTTTTGGAAAAATACCATGAAATGTAATGCCGAGAATTTTTATGGGCATCCTGGGATGAAAAAGCATTTTAATGGCTATCCAGTTGGTGAACCAACCAATGAAAGAAGAAATAAATGGAATCAGGATAAGCCAGTAATTCATGCGAAATAATTTGTGCAAAGTTAATCGATATAATAAAAGTTAAATTGTATTTTGAATAAGATATAAAAACCATTATTTTTGCATCTCTTTCATGGAGGTTGTAGCTCAGTAGGTTAGAGCGTCTGATTGTGGTTCAGAAGGTCGTGGGTTCGAGACCCATCTTCCTCCCTTCCTTAAATTTATTAACAATACTTTTTACACCGCTTATCCAATTCTTTGGATAAGGCAGGTGTAAATCATTTATTTTTGATTATGTTATCAAAAATCATCCAATTTATGGTTAGCAAAAAGTCACTGCCAATAGTTCTTGTCTTAGTAGTTGCTGGTTTTCTGATCGCTTTCAATTCATCAGGGCTGGTTAATCCTCCCGGGAAATATGAGCAGATATTTGTTCAGGTGACTGAAATGCTTGAGGCTGCTCATTACAATCCTAAAAAAGTGGATGATGAATTCTCAAAAAAGATATTTACAAAGTATATAGAATCACTTGATCCGGATAAGAATGTATTTCTTGCAGCTGATATAAAAGAACTTAGGAAATTTGAGCTTAGCATTGATGATGAATTACATGGTGCTCCTATTCAGTTTTTCTATGCCATAGATGCGTTATACCTGAAAAGGGGACGTGAACTTGCTGATTTGATGCCGGCCCTGTTTCAGCAGCCCTTCCAGTTCCAGGCTGATGAAGAAATATCTCTTGATCCTGATAAGGCTGAATTTCCTAAAAATGAAACAGCTCGTAAGGAAATCTGGCGTAAGAGGTTGAAATTCATGACATTAGAAAGATATTCAGATTTGTTGGATCAGCGTGCATTATTAAAATCAACAGATAGTGCCTTCAAATCTGATACGCAACTCGAAAATGATGCAAGAACTAAGGTAAACCAGATCATGTCAAGAAACTTCGAAAGGATGTTGAATAAAACAAAGCCTGACGAACGATTTGATATGCTTGTAAATGTAATTACCAATACGATGGATCCCCATACCACCTTTTTCCCACCTTTGGAAAAAAGATCTTTTGATGAGCAGATGAGTGGTAAATTTTATGGAATTGGTGCCTCATTACGTTACGATGATGGTGCGATCAAGGTTGCCACAATTGTTGCAGGATTGCCAGCCTGGAAATCACAGCAAATTACTGTTGGTGACCAGGTACTTAAGGTAGCACAAGGATCCATAGAACCTGTAGATCTTACAGGATTTGAAACTGAGGAAGCTGTTAAGCTAATCAGGGGTAAGAAGGGGACAGAAGTCAGGTTAACCATTAAAAAAGCTGATGGAAGTATTCGGATAGTAACCATGATCAGGGAAGAAGTGGAGCTGGATGAAACATATGCACGAAGCGCCGTGATAACAGAGCAGGGTAAAAAAATGGGCTATATATTCCTGCCTGAATTTTATGCAGATTGGGAACGACCCAACGGTGCTAAATGTTCACAGGATGTGGCTAAAGAAATTCTTAAACTTAAAGAGCAACAGGTAGATGGCATCATTATGGATTTGCGCAACAATGGTGGAGGATCTTTGTATGATGTTGTTCAAATGGTTGGCTTTTTTATCCCTGATGGTCCGGTTGTTCAGGTTAAAGATCGTGAAGGGAACCCTACTGTTTTAAGAGATCGAGACAGATCAGTTCTTTATGATGGTCCACTTGCCGTCATGGTGAATGAATTTTCTGCCTCCGCATCTGAAATATTTGCAGCAGCAATTCAGGATTATGGCAGGGGAGTTGTAATTGGCAGTACTTCCACTTATGGAAAAGGAACAGTTCAACGTAATATTGGACTAGAATCAGCTTCAAGGGTGTTAAACAATGATAACAGTGAGTTGGGTACAATCAAGCTGACGCTCCAAAAATTCTACAGAATTAATGGCGGCTCCACCCAGTTAAAAGGTGTAACACCAGATATCATTCTGCCTGATCAATATGAGAATCTCAAGTATCGCGAAAAAGATAATCCGGATGCTATGCCCTGGGATGAAATTCAGAGAGCATTTTATACAAGAATAACGCCTACATATGATTTGGAAACAATCAAAAGACGAAGTTCTTCTCGTGTATCCCAGGACTCATCGTTTTCTGCAGTGAGAAGCGTTTCAGCAATGATTGAAAAATCAAATCAAAAGATTTATTCATTGAAGCTGGATAAGTATAGAAATGAACAAAAACAAATGAGGGCTACTTTCAAGCATCTGGAGGAATCGAATAAAGGCCAGCAGGCTTTGTCAATTCAAATGCTTGAATCTGATGAAAAAAGGTTGTCAACTGACAATGATAAACTGGAAAGAAGAAAGCAATGGATTAAAAATCTTTCCAGGGATATCTATATTTCAGAAACCTCTAAAGTAATATCAGATGTAATCAGTCAGATTACCCTAGTTAAAG
The DNA here is from genome assembly GCA_044372235.1 of Chitinophagaceae bacterium. Taxonomy (GTDB): domain Bacteria; phylum Bacteroidota; class Bacteroidia; order Chitinophagales; family Chitinophagaceae; genus Pollutibacter. Next base: position 5,729 of record JBILSG010000043.1, on the reverse strand, counting down.
GTTCTTGATTATTGGCTGAATTGAACACCATATCTATTTGTAAGTACATTTTTATGATGACGCCAGTGGCCAATAATAATATTACCCAGTGCTTTGACGGAAATACTTTGATTTAAATCTGTCAGAGCACTCCTTTCAAGCCATTTTGGATTGAAACTATTAAACAGTAAAAGCGAGGCTTTTCTTACTGTCAGCATCGAATCAAGCAGATTATCTTTTAGATAATTGTTGAGGGAAGCTTGTGCATATTCATTTTCGTCAAAACTCCTGATCTGTCTTTTATCATTTCTTGCTATACACAATGCACGAAATGCAAAAATCATTTCAGTATCAATACAATGTTGCAGCATTTGGGCAATTGTCCATTTGCCATCTTCATAGGCATAATTGAAATCTGCATCTTTTAATGTATTCAGATCCTCTTCCAGTTCACTCAATGAAAGGATGAATAAATCAGACAATTCAGCTGTACCTGAAAGGTTTACATATCCCTGAAAAAATGCGGGATATTGAAGTTGACCATAGGAGTCCGACATCTATTATTTTTTAATACCTTTTTTGGATTGATTTTGACTTTCTGTTATTTTTCTGTCACCTTTTAAATTTGATGCAAGTCTGAAAGCTTCGTAAGCATTTACTATTCCACCGGTAGCACTTAATTGATCAAGTCCAACCAATTCGTCTTCTGTTCCAGGTTTTGTAAATTTATTACCTGCAGGTTTGTAAACAGATTTGAAGATTACATCCCTGATCTGACCAGGAGACAATTCAGGGAAATAGGATAAAAGTAATGCTGATAAACCCGCAACTACAGGAGAAGCCATGCTGGTTCCATCCATATCCCCATAGGTATTACCTCCTGGGATGGTTGAATAAATCTTTACTCCGGGTGCAAAAACATGTACTTCTCTCTTGCCATAATTAGAAAATGATGCAATAAGTTCATCTTCCTGAGCACCACTGGCGCCAACACTGATCCAGTTGGAAAAGGCACGGGTTGTATCATAATTTTCATTCATAGAAGGAAAATTATCTTCAATATCAATATTTTTATTGTCATTACCTGCTGCATGTATTAGAAGAACGCCTTTTCGCTCAGCATAGCGCATCGCATCATCAACCCATTTTTTTTCAGGAGAAAAGCTTTTACCAAAACTCATATTAATAACCCATGCGCCATTATCAACAGCATACCTGACGGCATTGGCTACATCTTTATCGTGTTCATCACCATCAGGAATCGTCCTGATTGGTAAAATTTCAACAAAATCGGCTATACCGTTTATTCCCTTGCCATTATTCCTTATTGCCCCAATGATACCGGCAACATGTGTACCATGGGAAGCGTCTGTTCCCATGATATCATTGTTGCCATAAAATCTGTCTTCAGGATCACTATAGTTATCCTTTACCACTTCAGCTCTATATGCTCTGGGTTCTTTTTCAACAGCATCAACTTTTGATTTTTCTCCCTCATAAAATTGAATCAAATCTGCAATCAATGTCTTGTTATTATTTTCCATCTGCCTGGTTTGCTGAAAAAATCCAAGCATAACAGATTTCGCCTTTGAAACAGCAGATTCATCTGATTTAAAATTTTGCAATTCATCGCCCGTGTATTGCTTTTTGCCCATAGCCACCTGTAATATGCTGTCAGCACCTGGGATTTTAGCAACGATATCCTTTAATATTAATACATACATGGCTGCTTCCTTGGCCTGGAATTCCAGCTGATACTTTGCCTTAGCATAAATTTTATAGTTATTTAACTCAACGCCATTTAAAGATTTACCCCCATCTGTTATGGAGTCATATTTACTTTTGAACTTGTAGTAAATTCTTGCTCCTTCATAACTATCTTTTCCAACATTACGACCATCTTTACCTCCAATGAAATTCCATCCGTGTATGTCATCAACATAGCCATTTTTATCATCATCTATACCATTACCCGGAATTTCGAGTCTGTTTGTCCAGATAACAGATTTAAGGTCTTCATGCAATGTATCAATGCCAGAATCAATAACTGCAACAACTATTTTCTTTTTAGGCGTTTTTCCCTTGATAATCTCCTGGTAAGCTTTTTCAAGACTTATTCCATAAACTTTATTTTCATTTAAATCTCCCAAATGCCATTCTTTAGCTGTTAGGCCTGTAGATGACTGCCCTATAACATTGGATGAAAAGAAAATACAAAGAAAACCTATTCCCAGGGTAGCAATTATTTTCATAATGAATGATTTCGATTAACAAATTAGACAATGAAATTTGAACTATAACGAATAAGAAGCATAAAAAATCTGTAAAAAGCCTAAAACTTGTTGTTATTGTTTTTGTTCCGCTGTAAATAGAGGAGAAGTAACGAAATTGGTCCTGTTACAAGCATTAAAATAGTTTGAACCGCCCACAGTAACCAACCAAATGCAAGTCCCGTTAGGGCATTGATTCCGTACAGGCCAAGCGTTTTTTGTACAGCCAGCTGATACGCACCAATTCCGCCCTGCGTGGCGATCATTGCAAAACTTCCAAAGGTGAGTATGGTGAGTGACGGAACCCAACCCAGGTGTGCCAATCCAGCAATAGCAGGAAAGCCGACTCTGATACTTGCCAGATATAGGAACCAGATACCGATGGTATATAAAAGGAAATAAGCTTTATGTTTCATTTTCATTATTGCCATAAGCCCCTCAAGTACACCAGACAATAAAGTTTTTATTTTGATAACCCATCTTAAATTGCTGTTTTTCAAATACTTAACAACAAGTCCAACAATCAAAAGTATAATAGTAGAAAAAATTAATATAGGAACTAGAGACATTTTAAATTTGGTGGAGAAAGCGTTGATAAGTTCCTGTGTGTAATCACCCACCAAGGATAGTTGTGTTATGATGGTTAGAATTATGACTAAAATGAGACAACATAAGTCTATGATCCGTTCGGCAACCATGGTGCCAACAAGTTTGTCGACCGAAATTTTTTCATACTTGCCTATCAGAGAACATTTCATGATTTCTCCCAGGCGGGGAAAAATAAGATTAAAGAAAAAGCCAGTTAAAACAGCATAAAATACATTACTCAGGCGTGGAGTTTGGCCCAATGGCATTATCATCATCTGCCACCTCAGAGACCTGATAAAATGACTCAGCATAACGATGAATATGCAGTATAATATGGTCAATTTATCAGCTCCTCCCACCATTTCCATCAGTTTTTCAATGTCTTGAGCAGAAAAATTGTGGACTGAATACCATATAAGAGTTAAACCCAATGATAGAAAAAAGACAAATTTCAAACCGGATTTAATCCATTTTAGGGTCATAAACGTATTGGTGAGTAGTGTAAAGGTAGCCAAATCAGATAAATTTTGTATTTTTGCAATTAATTCACTGCTCCATTAACTCAAAGCATGGTTACAAAAAAACGAATATTGTTTATTGCTAACGAAATGTCACCTTACCTTGAACTTACAGAGTTCTCGGAGATTGTGAACAAATTAGCAATCAAAGCCAATGACAGTGGTTATGAAATAAGGTGTATTATGCCTCGTTTCGGAACAATTAATGAAAGACGCCACAGGTTGCACGAAGTTGTAAGGTTGTCTGGTATTAATATATCTATAGAAAATGATGATTACCCCCTACAGATTAAAGTAGCATCACTTCCGAATGCACGTTTACAGGTTTATTTTCTGGATAACGAAGAAATGTTCAAAAGGAAATTTGTTTTCAATGGGGAAGAGGATGAATGGTTTGATGACAATGGAATTCGTTCCATTTTCTTCTGTAAGGGTGCAATTGAAACAGTTAAAAAGTTTGGATGGCCTCCTGATGTAATTCATTGTTCAGGCTGGATGACAGGATTGATTCCATTATTCCTCAAAACAGCTTATAAAAAAGAACCCGTTTTTAGTAATTCCAAGATTCTTTTTACGGTTGGACAAAAAACTTTTGATCAGGATTTTGGACCTGATTTCCAAAAATTGTGCATGATCAATGCTGCAATCAAAGAAAAGGAGATGGAACCTTTCAAAAATAACAACAACTATGCAATGATGCATGGTGGTGGTTTCTATGCCGATGCTTTGTCATTTGGTGATGGGCAGATAGATCAACAATTGCTTGATATTTTTTCTAAAGTAAAAGGCAAGAAGGTAATTCAGTTTAATCCAGATACTGATTTAACAGACTATTTACAATTGTATAGCGACCTTGCAAATAAGTAATCCTAACTGGAAAAGAAAAAAGAACCACGTGAGATATCGATTTCCGATTCAAAAAATAATCTTAGCAGTTTCAACAGTCCTAACTTTCGGATGTACTAAAATCAAGAGTACTGACATTGGAGCTGATTTATTACCTGCAATAGACAATATCACAACTTTTGATACTACGTTCGAAGTTGTTGCATCTACATTTTTGACCCCTGATTCCATGCTGCCTAAATTGGGAAGGGATATAAATGGAAATGTTGGTCAGTTCATTCTTGGTCATATTTCTAATGATCCCCAGTTTGGCAAAACGACTGCTTCCATCTTTTTTGAAGTTAAGCCGGATAGTTATCCTTTTGCCTTTGAAACAGTTAGAGATAGTCTGGTATTTGATTCTGTTGTTTTATGTTTACGGTGGACTAACACTTTCGGGGATACAAACGCCATTCAACAGGTTAACGTTCACCGAATAACAGAACTTCTAAAAGCTGATACAGTTTATAATACCGGGAAATCGGTTAGATATGGAGAATTACTGGGATCAAAAACATTTAGTCCTTCAGAATTAAACGACTCTTTATATCTTTTTAAGCAAAACATTGACCGCCAACTTCGGGTAAGACTCAATAGTAATTTTGGACGATCACTTCTTTCATTCGATACTTCCGCCTCAAGTCCTTTCAATAATGATTCACTTTACCGTGACTTCTTAAAAGGCTTTGCTCTAATTCCCCAAACTGCAGGTACTCAGGCAAATGCCCTCATGAGTTTTGCAATGAGCGATACTGCTACTTATCTTAGGCTGTATTACAAGTTTAATAAGGACGGAAAAACAGATACGACTCACAAAGACTTCACATTCAATACTTTATATGGTGGAGCTGGTATAAATAATATTGCTAGATCATACAACGGGAGTGAAGCGTCATTACATATAGGATTACGTCCAAGAGGGGATAGTCTCCTTTATATTCAGGCTGATCCAGGTACGTACTCTCTGCTGAAATTTCCTGGTATTGATGAATTTAAGCAGAAGAAAGGAAACGTAATAGTACACCTTGCTGAAATATCGATGCAAGAAGTTCCTACGCCGGGAAGGAGGCCCAATATTTTTACAACTCCGGAGTACCTTTATTTAGAAATGTTTGATTCCGCAAGCAGAAGAGTATTACCTTTCCTCTCCGATGGTTTTCTGAATGGAAAATTTGAATCTTATTTATTTGGCGGACAAAGAAGATACATTGCAGATCGGAATAACAACTTTGTTTCTGCCTATAAAATGAATATAACCAGGTATATGCAGGGTATTGTTACAAGAAATAATCCAAACCTGCAGCTAAAGTTGTTTGCACCGTTCAGTTTGCGTTATGAGGATCTCTTTATTACATTTGCCTTGAATAACCTTAGCAGGGGCAACATTGTTCTTGGCGGAGGAAATCATGCAAGTGACAAGATTAAATTAAGGGTAGTTTACTCCAAGCTTTAACTATAGACATTATCTTTGCCATCTAATCAATAAAAT
>JBILSG010000311.1:0-3465 GCA_044372235.1 Chitinophagaceae bacterium | reverse complement strand
TTACTCTCTCCCTTTAAAAATGAATCTTTATCAACCGATCCAATGCTCAGGATGTCTGTTGAAAGACTGGAACAGCTTTCTGCTCATGAAATAGGGCATACACTTGGACTAATGCATAATTATGCTGCCAGCGCAGTAAACAGATCGAGTGTCATGGATTATCCTCATCCTTTGGTCAGGATAAATGCGAAAGGAGAAGTTGATTTAACTGATGCCTATGATAATAAAATAGGTGAGTGGGATAAGGTTGCCATCACATGGGGATACGCAGATATGACACTTAGTAAAAATGAAGAATCAGATCTCAATAAAATTCTTTCAGATGCTGCCGCAAAAGGACTTAAGTTTATCAGTGACCGAGATGCAAGGGCACCCGGAGGATTGCATCCTGATGCACACTTGTGGGATAATGGTAAAGAACCGCTTGCAGAATTGGATGAAATGATTAAAGTACGCCAGAAAGCATTATCTGTTTTTGGTGCTGATGCCATCAGAAAGGGTATGCCAATGGCAATGCTTGAAGATGTTCTTGTTCCTGTTTATTTCTACCATCGCTATCAGGTAGAAGCTGCAGTTAAACTGATAGGCGGTATGCATTACAACTATGCCTTAAAAGGGGATGGTCAACAGGTAACAGCTCCACTCGCAGCTGACATTCAAAATAAGGCATTGCAATCGGTTTTAAAATGTCTGGATCCATCTTTCCTGAAATTACCGGATCATATTGCCGCACAAATTCCACCGAGGCCAGCAGGCTATGAGTTTTCAAGGGAATTATTTAAGAAAAAAACCGGACTTGCATTTGATCAGCTTGCACCTGCTGAGGCAGCTGCTGATTTGCCTTTGTCATTTTTATTCAATGCAGAACGTTTAAACCGACTCTTTCAGCATGGTTTGAATGGAGGATATGACCTTTCTCAAATGATAAAAGCCCTGGTAACAGGAACTTTTAAAGCTGATCGTAGACAAGGTGTTGAGAAAGCCATTCAGATGCAGACAGAACAAATTGTGCTGACTTATTTACTTGCTTCATCCATTGATGAACAGGTATCATTTCCATCACGCATTGTTTTAGCATCAGAATTGTCAGATCTAAAAAAATGGCTGGAAGAAAAAATCAAGTCTGAGGCAAACGCTGTTGAAAAGGCACATTGGCAACTGGCAGCAGATCGGTTCAAAGCTCCTGAAAAGGCAAAACCGACCCTTCATGCTGCGGCACCTCCCGGAGCACCAATAGGATGTGAGGATTCTTACTGACGATTACTTTTACTGAAAAGGGCTGACATACCACTGATGAGATCTACTAAAAAATGGATAATCATCGTGGGGTAGATACTTTTTGTCTGTATGAAAATGAAGTTGAGTAACAAGGTGAATAAAAAAATCTTAAAGACAGATGTCCAGCCCTGATAAAAATGTGCAAGGCTGAAAAGTATTGCAGGAGCCAGCAGGGCAGGGATTGGAAACAATTCTCCTGGCTTTTCCTGTATAAAATAATTGACCATAAAACCTCTGTAAATAATTTCCTCAAAAATTCCGGCACAGAGACATAATAACATAAATGCTGGTATTTCTTTCCATTTTTCAGGCAAAAAGGATGACTTTTCATACCATTCTGCTTCATTTGATAAATTCTCTTGTTTCCTGGAACTGATGAACAAGTCAGCAACGTAAAGGCTGATAAAAACAAATAGCAAAAGGGTAATAAGTACATATTTGTCCCAATCTGGCAAAGAGAATCCAAGCGATGTTAAAGATCTTTTTTTAAAAAGCCACATCAACAATACAGAACCACCTGCAAGCGATAGCATCAAGCTGTTGCTGAGGTAAAGTTTTCTCCGAAGTTGTGAATCAAACTTAATGCTCCCTGAAAGTTGATGACTTTGTAAGCCAGATAGAAAAGGTAGTATGATTCCGAAAATCCAGATATATATATGGTCTGTCAAAGCCGGAAAATCTGGAATCATATTAAGTTTTTTGGGCCTTCAGCATAATCTGATGATGTAAGTTGACCAATGTTGGAGTAATCAGCATGGATTCATCATTGTCAATTACAATATCGCATAGTTTTTTTACAATATCCTGATCAAGTTGATTGTCCATACGTTCGATAACCTGATCTCTAGTGATATGATCTCTTTGCATCGTGCGTTTTATCCGGAGGTGTTTAGGCGCAAAAACTCCAATTATAAGATCAAAATCAGCCTGTGTACCACTCTCAAAAATCAAAGCGGCTTCCTTGATGGCATAAGCAGTTTGCTGAGTCCTCATCCATTCCTTGCTATCACTTATGGTGAAGGGGTGAACAATGCTGTTTAGTAACTTTAAGTTATCCGGGTTATTGAAAACCAGGTTGGATAGGTGCTTTCTGTTGAGTGATTCTTCCTGATAGGTTGCAACTCCGAAATGCTTTATCAGTGAGTCTTTTAAATCAAGGTTGTTTTCCATGAGCCATTTGGCCCGTTTATCTGCATAGTAAACAGGCACTCCCAGGATTTCAAATACCCGGGCTATTGTAGATTTCCCTGAACCAATGCCGCCTGTCAGTCCAATGCTTAACATATTCCAAAGCTATAAAAAAAATGCCCGCGGCACTTGTGCGCGGGCATTGTAATTAAATTTTGCTGTTTATTTTGTTGCTGCAGCTGCTTTATTGAGTTGTTCACTCCATTCGAGACTGATTGCAGACTTTTCAATTTTCATGAATGAACCAGGACTAACCTCAATCTGAATAGTGCTGTCGTCGTTTACCTTGTTTATTATGCCATGAATACCGGCTATGGTAACAACTTTATCTCCCTTTTGAAGATCTTCCTGGAATTTTTTTGCTTTTTTGGCCTTCTGTGCCTGTGGACGTATCATGAAAAAATAGAAAACGACTACCATTCCACCCAGCAGAACAAGTTGCATGACGCCTGCATTAGGAGCAGCCTGCAAGAAAATTGAATTCATCATATTTGTTTTTGTTTTATTTTAATCTATTTGAGTTACTTCTACATCAAAGGTAAGGTCATGTTTTGCTTCTTTGGTATTGGCATAAACATAAATTACCTTGTGGTTCATACCTGCACGTCCTTTGCTGTCAAATGATGCTTTGATAATTCCTTTTTCCCCTGGGGCTATGGGCTCAAGTGGTTTTTCTGGAATTGTGCAGCCACAGGAAGCCGCCACATCTTTGATTATCAGCAACTCATTTCCTGTATTTTGGAAATGGAAAACGATCTCTACTTTTTGGCCATCTTCAACTTTCCCCATATTCTGAACAGCATCAGTGAAAGTTATAGCAGTAAGGGGAATACCCGGATCTGCTTCAGGTTTAGGATTTACAACAATCTTTTTGGCCGGAAGTGGTGCATTTTTTTTGTTCATTGCAACAATAGCTACTGCAGCAACGATAAAAAGTGAAAAGATGATTATGGGGGCTTTTTTCATTTTATGATTTTGTAAGCTCAAAAATAATCAATT
>JBILSG010000310.1:0-3467 GCA_044372235.1 Chitinophagaceae bacterium | reverse complement strand
GATGCATGTCCGAAAAGAAATTAAAATCGGTGTGATCACTGATCTGCACCAAGATATCATGCATGATGCGCCCAAAAGGTTGGGAACCTTTTTGGATGCTATGGCCAAAGTGAAACCTGATGCCTTGTTACAGTTGGGCGACTTTGCTTACCCTGGAGAAAAAAATAAAGAGGTTATAGACCGTTTCAACCGTGCGCATGAGAAGGTCATGCATGTCATTGGCAATCATGATACAGATGCAGGTTATACCACAGCGCAGTGCATAGCCTATTGGGGTATGCCCGGCAGATATTACCACCAAATGATTGGCGGCATTTCATTTCTGGTACTGGATGGCAATGAAAAGGGATCTCCCAAGCATAAAGGTGGTTATGTCTCCTATATTGGTGAGGAACAGCTGAATTGGCTTAAGCTCGAATTGGAGAAAACGGCAAATCCTGTTGTTGTGGTTTCGCACCAGCCTCTTGCAGGTGAGTTGGCCATCGACAACGCCCTTGAAGTTCAGCAACTACTCAGTGCATATGCAGGTAAGATCCTACTCGCCATCAATGGGCATTCCCATATCAATGCCAGCTATCATGTGGGCGGCGTCGACTATCTGCACATCAACTCGGCATCCTACTTTTGGGTTGGGGAAAAGTTCAAGCATGAAAGCTACCCTGCGTCTGTAATCGACAATCATCCCTGGATTGCGTATACCTGTCCGTACCGGGATGCTCTTTTTGCCTCGCTTGTCATCGATCCTGAAACAAAAACTGTTAGGGTTGAAGGCACCCAATCCGATTGGGTGGGTGATTCCCCGGAAACACTTGGTTTTGATGGCATGCCTGCTTTGAAACGTGACTTGGAGATAGCGCCCGCTATTTCAAGCAGAAATTTTACACAAGTCCGGTGAATAAAAAAGGGCCCGCGAAGCGGGCCCTGTACCTTAGAATGAAAAAACTATTTATGCGCCTGCAGACTTTACAGTCTTGATGATGCGGGCGGCTACTTTATATGGATCTGCTGCAGAATTCGGACGGCGATCTTCCAGGTATCCTTTCCAGCCGCGGTTTACAGTAACCACAGGGATGCGGATAGAGGCTCCACGATCAGATATGCCATAAGAGAAGTCATGGATAGAAGCAGTTTCATGCTTGCCTGTTAAACGGAGTTCATTGTCTGCTCCATATACATCAATATGTTCCTTGATAACAGGTCTGAAAGCTTCACAAATTTTGTCGTAAGTCTCTTTGCTGCCACAAGTCCTGAGGGTAGTGTTAGAGAAGTTAGCGTGCATGCCGCTACCGTTCCAATCAAGCTTGCCCAAAGGCTTACAATGCCAATTTACAGCAACTCCGTATTTCTCTCCAATGCGCTCAAGCATGTAACGGGCAATCCAGATCTGGTCACCTGCCTCTTTGGCACCTTTGGCGAAAATCTGAAACTCCCACTGTCCTGCAGCAACTTCTGCATTGATGCCTTCTACGTTGAGGCCAGCTTCGATGATGGCATCGAGATGCTCTTCAACGATGTCGCGACCATAAGCATTGTTTGCGCCTACAGAGCAGTAGTAAGGACCTTGCGGACCAGGATATCCACCCTCTGGGAAGCCGAGTGGCTTGTTGGTGCGGGGATCCCACAGGAAATACTCCTGTTCGAATCCGAACCAGAAATCGTTGTCGTCGTCTTCGATGGTGGCACGACCGTTTGATGCATGCGGTGTACCATCGGCATTCATTACTTCACACATCACCAGGTAAGCGTTCTTACGCTGGGGGTCATTAACCATATAAACTGGCTTCAACAAACAATCAGAGGAACCGCCCGGAGCTTGCTCAGTGGAAGATCCGTCAAAAGACCACATATCCAAACTGGCTAATGTTCCATCGAAATCTTCAGATTTTACAATCTTGGTTTTGCTCCTGAGGCTTTGGGTGGGTTTGTAACCATCCAACCAAATGTACTCCAATTTGACAAGTGACATGATTTTTGATTTATTAGGTTAAAGTTGAGAATTGATTTCTTTATATTCAATTATTGGTGCGAAATTCCTTAAAAAAATTGAAAAGTCAATGCAAAAGTATACATATAAAAAAACATAATGTATAAGTGATTGATAAAATATGTTGCTTGCATCAGGATTTGAAAATCCGATCCATCAGCACCCATTTTTCTCCGGGCTTTGCCCAGGGGAGGGGTTGTTGGTATTGCCACATGAGCTGCTCCCAATCGGCAATTTTGGGATTGGTGGCATCAAATGCCGCTTTTTTTTCAAAGGTGAAATCGTCATCTGTTTCCAGGATCATGAACATCCTGTTGCCGGTACGGAAGATTTCAATGTTTTGAATGCCCGCGTCAATGTCATGTTGTGTCACTTCTGGCCAAGCACTCCCGGGGGCATGGTGGTGTTCGTATTCCTTGATCATCTCGGGATTGTCTACGAGGTCAAGGGCAAGGCAAAATCTTTGCATATGGGTTAAAGCTTTGGTTGTCTGAAATATTGTTGAAAAGATTGAATGGTTTGTGATGCAGCCTGGTCGGAATCGGGCCAAGGGAAAGCTTCGGCTGACACATATCCGGAATACCCTCCTTTGATCAGGGCTTCGGCAATAGGGGTAAAATTGGTGTGTCCGAAGCCAACGGGTTTCCTGTTGCTGTCTGCAAAATGAACATGCCCAATATGGGGGATGTGTTGGCTGATACTTGCTGCCAGATCATCCTCTTCGATGTTCATGTGGAAGCAATCCGCCAGCAGGCGGGTGAGCCCAAGCTGATGCCTTTCAAGGAAAGCGGCTCCATCAGCTAAGGTATTGAACAGGTTGGTTTCGTAGCGGTTCAGTGGTTCATAAATCAACTTAACCCCCAGCTGTCCTGCCAGGTTGTTCAACCTGGTGAGTCCAACTGCCAACCAACTGAGTACCTCTTGTCTTTCCATCCCTGGAGCAACACTGCCCTGCATGGAGCCGATGATGGCTGGGGCCCCGAAGGCTGCTCCAAAACGCATCATGGATTCAATAAATGCAACAGCATGGTTGCGCACCGAAGGATCGGGGTCCGTAAGACTGAGTCCGTGTATGACCTTGCCTGCCCCTGTTCCAACTGCTGCAAGAGTTATATTGTATTGGGCAAGCAAATCCCTGAGCTGGTCTATCGGGATGGAATCTGCTGCGGGTGTGAACAGTTCGATGGCATCAAAGCCAAGGGCAGCTGCCCGGCTGATGTTTCCCTCCAAGTCATGCCAATAAATCCAGGGCCCTGTTTGGAGTTGACCTACAAGTGTAATGGTGACGGCAGATTTAATCATTGTACGCTAATTTGAAGGTCTACCATAATCTTGGTGATACCATCCGGATGGCTTGCCCATTGGGCCAAAGCCTCTCCCGCGTTTTCAAGGGGCACGGTCTTGCTGATTACCTCAGCTACCGGAAAACGCCCCTGCTCAAGGTATTGGATGACTTCTGGAAATTCTGTGGTGCAATTGCGGG
>JBILSG010000309.1:0-3479 GCA_044372235.1 Chitinophagaceae bacterium | reverse complement strand
TCACTGCCGATGGATATACAAACCGCCAATGTGATCGATGCCTTACGCAGGGGTTCAGAAGTGCTTGAAAAGCATGGCATGGTCATGGTTTTGGAACCGCTGAGTGACAATCCGGATCTCTTCCTCCGTTATTCCACACAAACCTTCATGATATGCAAGGCCGTGAACAGCACTGCCTGTAAAATTCTTTTCGACATGTACCACATGCAACGCAATGAAGGAAATATCATTGCCAACATAGACCGTACTTGGGACGAGATTGGTTATTTCCAGATTGGAGATAATCCGGGCAGAAAAGAGCCAACAACCGGAGAAATGAATTACAGAAACATTTTCAAACATATCTACAACAAAGGTTACCGGGGAATCATGGGTATGGAGCATGGTAATTCCATCAAGGGTAAAGAAGGAGAGGTTGCCCTGATCAAAGCATATCGTGAATCAGATGCTTTCCTGTAGTCGATTGAACCAAGCCGGGTTAATAGTGTTTTAATGGTATGAAGCAATTTATTGGGGTATTCCTGTTATGGATTTGTGGCCTTACTCTGCAGGCACAGTCTGCTGATCAGATTGTTGCGAAGCTTAAGTCAAAGCTTTTATCCGTAAAAGATTACGAAGCAAAAGGACAATTGAAGACTGATGTGGCTTTTCTTAAAATACCCATATCAGCTGTTAAAATTCTTTATAGGTATCCCGACCAGTTCAGCATCAAAAAGGATGGTGGCATATCTGTTCTTCCCAAAGGAGGAATCAGGGTCAATATGAATTCCCTCCTGGCAGACGGGTCTTACACAGCGCTCGATGCCGGCAGAATAAACTGGAAAGGTGCTGATCTGGCCATTATTAAACTGCTGCCAATGGATGAATCTGGTGACATAGTGTTGTCAACGCTTTACGTTGACGACAAACAAATGGTCATCAGAAGATCTGTTACCAGCACCAAGGAGAATGGCACATATGAGATGGAGATGGATTATGGGAAGTATGCTCAATGGGGTTTGCCAGATAAGGCTGTTATGTTATTCAGCACCAAGGATTATAAACTTCCAAAGGGAATCACCTTTGAATATGATGCCGGTGTTGGCAATAAGCCCAAGGATCCCAAACCTATCGGGAAAAAGGGTCGAATTGAAATTACCTATTCCAGCTATGCCATCAACAAGGGTATTTCAAAGGAGAGTTTCTCCACCAAATAGCGGCATTGTCAGAATCGGAAACCCAGAGAAACGCCTGCCCTGATTCCTGCCCATGGTCCGCGTAATTCCAGATTTGACCTGGATGCATCCACTGTTACCGTTTCTTCTGTAAAGGGTATGTTGATGTCCTGAAGAGACTGCCGCATGTCTGCCTGTTCACTTATGCTAAGCGGATTGGTTGAAACACCAAATAGCCCACCGCTGGATCTTCCGATATGCGGACCAAGTATCTGCCAGTCGAGGCAAAAATGTTTACCCAGGGCCCATTGTGCACCCAGTAATAAACCCCATGTCTCACCTTTAATTGAGCCATTCATATTCATGGTGCCCGTTTCGCCATTGTCTTTGACATAGTCTATCCCGAGGCCTTTCGCTTTGTATTCGGCTTTTTTGTAGAATGGCGACAGGTAGAATCCCTGACCATAACCTTTTTTACCTGTGTAAAATCTTATTTCGGGCGTAAAGGAAGAAGATGAAAAGATGAGGTTGTCAAGCGATTCTCTTGTTGTTGCGTCAGTTGTGGGTATGAGTTTTCTGAATGGCATTTTCCCCTGAGGTAATGCCCGGTATCCAACTGCAATGGAAAATCTCTTTGCAAATGCCCATTCGTATTGTCCGTTAATGGAGATGCCGGCAAGGTTGACCTTAAAAAAGTTTCGCTTTGGTTTGGATGCTTTGGTTGAACTGTCTGTTTGCGAAAATAGGTTAGCAGTGCAGCCAAGCAGGCACACCAATACCAGTGTTCTGGTGAAAGAATTCATATTGTTAGCTTTGGTTTATAAGGATATATCAGTCTTCAATTTTTTCATCCACCGCATTGGCCACAACATGGGCAGACATCTTACGCAGTGGATTTTTCCTCATTTCCGCATAGCCCATTCTGGTATTGTAAATATCGATTGCAGCAAATATTGCAGCTCGGAAAGAAGATTCATCAGCAAGATTTTTGCCAGCAATATCAAAAGCCGTACCGTGGTCGGGGGATGTTCTGATTACTGGCAGACCAGCAGTAAAATTGGTTCCTTCTCCCAGTGCGAGCGACTTGAACGGAATTAACCCCTGATCATGGTACATGGCAAGAACTCCATCAAATTTTTCATGGCTGCCTCTTGCGAAGAATGCATCTGCACTATACGGACCCATTACGACACAATCATTTTTCTTTGCTTCTGCAACAGCAGGTCTGATAATTTCTTTTTCTTCTTTTCCAACGAGACCTTCATCACCTGCATGCGGATTGAGACCGAGTACAGCAATCGTAGGGCGCTCTATGCCAAAATCTTTTCTGAGGCTGTTTTTCAGCAGGTTGATTTTTTTAAGGATTTGTTCCTTGCTGATTTGTTTGGCTACATCTCCTATGGCAACGTGCTCAGTAAGCAATGCGACCCTCATATTTTCAGCAACCATCAGCATAAGAACTTCGTCTGCTTTGAATGCTTCTTTCAGGTAGGGAGTATGTCCGGTGAAATTGAATTCACTGCTTTGCATGGAGAATTTATGGAGGGGACACGTAACCAATGCGTCTATTGTTTTGTCCTTTAACGCAGTTACTGCAGCCTGAAGAGACTTGACGCCATAAGATCCGCCTGTTGGAGACATCTCACCTGGTGTAATTTCTACATCTTCATCCCAAACAGTCAGAATATTGAGTTGTTTGGGGTTGATTTTATTCAGGTCTTTCGCGCTTGTATACTGCACGGCAATGTCGCCCATGAGTTTTCTGTAGAAATTGAGTACTTTGTTGTTTGCAAAGACTACAGGAGTACAGAATTCTGTTATTCGGCTGTCTGAAAATGTTTTCAGAATCAGTTCAATACCAATCCCATTGAGATCGCCAACAGAAATGCCAACTACAGGTCTTTTTTGTACACTCATTATGCCGCTTTCATTTGAAATGTAAAGGTACAAGGAAAACGGGGATCTTTGTCTTAATTTTAACCCCATGTACACCCTTAAAAAATCACTGGGACAGCATTTTCTGAAAGATGAGGTTGTTTGTCAACGCATCGTGGAGGTATTGAAAACCTGTTCATTCACGCAATTGCTGGAGGTTGGTCCGGGTGGAGGTGCGCTTTCAAAGTACCTGACCAAACTAGAGGGGTTTGATTTCAAATTGATTGAACTGGATGAAGAGAAGATTGGGTACCTCTGCAAAGTCTATCCTTCATTGGAGGGAAAAATTATTTCTGGAAGCATTCTGGATATCCCTGTGCCATTTCAAGGGGATTTTACCCTGATTGGTAATTTTCCGTATAACATTTCAACACAGATAGTTTTCAGGGT
>JBILSG010000308.1:0-3490 GCA_044372235.1 Chitinophagaceae bacterium | reverse complement strand
CATATTCAATGCCTATTTAAGCGGCAAAGCTGAAAAAATCAAGTCCAAACCTCCTGAAATAACTCGATTTTGCTGTAATTATTGTGTTGGTGATATCCCCATCCAATATACAAAATGGCCTATTCGGGGTCATTAAATGAAATATTATTGATGATAGTAGTGGCTGCTTGGGCATCATCAATGCTTACCAGGACTTTCACAGCGCCTGCACCTCCCGGGGATGCCACCCAGGGAGCCAGCATGCCCAGCAACTCGTCTCGCAAATCAGTTTCAATGCCGTGGCTCGACAATACATGCCTCACCATCCCGGCTTCAATGATATTTCCTGCAAATACTTCCACTGTTTTGTAACCGGACATGTCGCTCATATTTTGTTTTTAACTAATAATGCTGACCCGCCTGATTAGAAAGGTGATGAGTAGTCCGGCCAACGCAATAAGGGCAAAGGAATACCTCAATCCTGTTAGCTCCGCGATGTATCCAATGATGGGTGGGCCCATCAGGAAGCCAAAATAACCAGTACCTGCTACTGTGGCAATGGCTATGCTGCTGGGTATCATCTTCAGCCTGCCTACAGTGCTGTAGAGCAAGGGGATGATGCTGCTGACACCAAAGCCTACAACCATACAGCCAATGGTTGCGGGAATGAGTAAGGGGAATCCAATCAAGGTCACCAGTCCTGAAAATATCATCAAACCGCTGTACATGACCATATTTTTGCGTCCAAACCTTTCTGCAAGCCTGTCGCCCATAAACCTTCCTGTAGCCATCGTGATCATGAAAGCGGCATAACCCAAAGAAACAAACCGCTCCTCCGTCTGGATTACTTCCTTAAAATAAACGCCGCTCCAGTCAAACATGCAGCCTTCCACACTCATGCAGCAAAAGCAGATGAAGCCTAGCTGGAGCAGAATGCCTTTGGGCATCCTGAACCGGAGTTTGGGTGGGGCTGTTGTAGTAGCCGACTTCGGCAATAAAAACTGTTGGCACAAAACATTCATCAGTACAATGGCGGCTGTGATTGTGGGGAGATGGAGCGCTGGACTTACCTCGTTGCGCATCATCAGCAGGCCAATGACTGCCCCACTGAATCCGCCTACACTCCAAATGCCATGAAAGGAAGCAAAAATGGGTCGTTCATAGATTTTCTCCAATTGTACACCCTGGGTATTCACGGAAATGTTGCACAAATTGCCGCACAAGCCAAATAGATAGAGGCAGGCTGCCAGCTGCCAGGCATGACTGACCTGTCCGATCATGGAAAGCATGATGATATAACCCATGATGGCAACACGCAAAATGTTCTTGCTGCCGAATTTTGCCGCAATCCTGCCACTAAATGGCATCATCGTCATTTGTCCGAGTGGCAGCATCAGCAGGATACTCCCCAATGCCCCCTCAGAAAGTTGCAGGCTGGCCTTGATATCCGGAATCCTGCTGGCCCAACTGCCAAAACACAATCCCATAGCAAAAAAGTACAATCCAAGCGCAATCCTGGATTTCAATCTCGGTTGTTCGGTCATCTTGTAGTATTCTGAACTACAAAGGTCTGTATTTCAAACTTCTCATCTCCACTTTCATTCCTGTATTGTGGCATTGGATGGCAAATTTGCCGGACTTGTATTCATCGTCATGGTGACTCATCACGAGTTCATTGTTGACCCAGATCTGGATATGTCCGCCCACTGCCTTCACCTTCAGCTGAAGCCACTCTCCGTCTTTAGAGAGCAATGCTGTTGCTTTTCCAGTGGGTTTTCCTGGCTTCCAAAGCCATCCGGTATGCGCATCCTGGATATGGCAAATCTGCGCTTCATAGCCCCTAGGGAATCCGTCGGGGTTGTCTGAAGGCCAGTTTGCCCTAAAATACAATCCGCTGTTGGCTCCGCCTCCGAGGTCTGTTATCTTGAATTCGCCCACAATCTCCAGGTTCTGCATCACCGGTTCTGCATACAAATGGCCCCGTCCACCCTCACCGGTGAGGATGCCGTCTTTTACTTCCCAGGTGGCATTTCCTTTGGCTGTCCATCCTTGTAAATCCTGCTCATTGAAGAGCTTGTACCATTTTCCTTGTGCTGATGCGCCAATCCCCATCAATACCAGGGTAAATATCACAACTGCCTGTAGCGCGAAGATTTTTATCCGAGAAAGAGTTTGTCTGTTCATGTTCAAACTGTTGGAATTTTGAATATATTAGATGAATATAACGATTTTCAATCTCACTGCCAATGAAACCGATAGTTCAGATTTCGCTGGATCTTACAAATATTGATGAAGCCCTTGAAACAGCTGCCATGGCCCTCCGAGCGGGGGTGGACTGGTTAGAAGCGGGAACGCCGCTTATCCTGGCCGAGGGCTTGCATGGAGTTCGCAAACTGCGGGAAGCTTTTCCGGGCATACCTATTGTGGCTGACCTAAAAACCATGGACGGGGGATACCTGGAGGCTGAAATGATGGCGAAAGCCGGAGCCACCCACGTTGTGGTTATGGCAAGAGCACATGCGGAAACCATCAAATGTGTGGTCAAAGCAGGCAAAGATTTTGGTGTAGAGGTGATGGGCGACAACATGATTTGTGAAGATATGGTTGCCGGTGCCAAATGGCTGGAAGACCTGGGGTGTGACTATGTCATCCACCATATCGGATATGACGAACGCAGGGGGATTGCCGCCATGGGTCACCGCATGCCGAGCCCAATGGACCAATTAAGAGAAGTGGTGCAGGCTGTAAATATTCCTGTTCAGGCAGTTGGTGGATTAACACTGGAGCAGGCCATTGCCTGTCCGGCTTATGGAGCACCACTGGTTGTATTGGGCGCCCCGCTTACCATTGATGCAGATGCGTTCCGGACGGCGGACGGAAACCTGGAAGCTTCGCTTAAACTCATTTGTGACAAAATCCATGCTTACGGAGATATTTGATCAGCAATAAAACTTTATCGATGAACAAGATGACTGCCGTTGTCAATTATGCTCCCGAAAAGGGAAGTGTTGAATTAAGGGATATTGACCTACCTATATATGGAGATGAGGATGTGCTTTTGCAGGTAGAAAATGTGGGTGTTTGTGGAAGCGATCTCCACCAATGGACTGCCGACCACAGCTGGCCAGTCAATTACCCTGTTGTATTGGGTCACGAATTTGGAGGCCATATCGCTGCCATTGGCAACAGGGTGAAGGGATGGAATGAAGGGGATAGGGTGGTCAGCGAAACAGCAGCCATCATCAATGCCAATAATCCCATGAGCAGGCAAGGGCTTTATAACTTGGACCCTACGCGCAAGGGCTTCGGTTATGGCGTGAATGGTGCCATGACGAAATATGTTTCCGTACCGGCGCGGTGTTTGCACAAGGTCCCGGATCAGGTGCCCTTTGAAGAAGCTTGCCTGACGGAACCCTGCTGTGTGGCCTATAATGCAGTGGTCATGAACGCCCGCATCAAACCGGGTGATAGGGTTATTGTAATCGGGCCCGGTACGATAGGCATATTGTGT
>JBILSG010000307.1:0-3494 GCA_044372235.1 Chitinophagaceae bacterium | reverse complement strand
AAAATGGCGTAAAGATGATTGTTTCCAATGAGCTGACCAATGGTGTCAAGTTCATCGGATCAGAAGGATGGATCTTTGTAACCCGGGGTAATTACCGTGTCACTGATACAGATCCTGTTGCAGACAGCAACGGTGTGAAACCATTGGATGCCAGCAACCCCAAAATCCTGCAATCAGTCATCGGCAAAAACGAAATTCATCTCTATGAGAGTTCCGAGCAGCATGCGAACTGGTTGGATTGCATCAAATCGCGCAAGGAACCTGTTGCCCCAATTGAAACAGGTCACCGTTCTTGTTCTGCCTGCCTCTTACACCAGATTGCCATGAAGGTGAACAGGAAAATCTATTGGGATCCAAAGAAGGAGCAATTCAAAAATGACGATAAGGAAGCTACCGCGATGCTTTCACGTCCGCGTCGCAAGAAATACGATTTCTAAACCGTATGATATTCAACATGAATGGGGATTTTTATAATCCCCATTTTTTTTCTCATACATGCATTGATTCAATAACTTTGGGTACTTAAAAAAATATCATGGCAGATCAAAAGCTTCGGATACTGGTTGTAGGTTGTGGCAATATGGGTGCATCTCATGCCATAGCATATGCGCAAATGGAAGGTGTTGAAATATGTGGCATTGTGTCTACCGGAAAAAGCAAAGAAGTTTTGAATGAGAAACTGGGTGGGGGATATCCATTGTTCAGTGATTATCAGCAAGCGCTTCAGGATACAAATCCTGATGCTGTTTGCATTTCAACATATCCGGATACCCATGAGTCTTTTGCCATAATGGCTTTTGACAAGGGTTGCCATGTGTTCATGGAAAAGCCAATCGCAGATTCAGTTGCAGGGGCTGAAAGGGTTGCAGCAGCAGCTCACCGTTCCGGAAAGAAACTGGTTGTTGGCTATATCCTTCGTCATCATCCTTCATGGATCAAATTCATCGACATCTCACAGCAATTGGGAAAGCCCCTGGTAATGCGGATGAACCTGAATCAGCAGAGCCATGGTTACATGTGGGATGTGCACCGTAACCTGATGAAGAGTCTCAGTCCCATTGTGGATTGCGGCGTACACTACATTGATGTCATGTGTCAGATGGTGCGTTCAAAGCCTGTTCAGGTCAATGCGATAGGTGCCAGGCTCACAGAAGATATTCCTGCTGGGAATTACAACTATGGCCAGTTGCAAATTCGTTTTGAAGATGGTTCAGTGGGTTGGTATGAGGCAGGGTGGGGACCAATGATGAGTGAAACAGCATTTTTTGTAAAGGATGTTATTGGTCCGAAAGGTTGTGTTTCAATCGTAGCAAAAGAAGCGGGTGGGGCAGGTAAATCAGATTCTGTAGATGCGCACACCAAAACAGAGTCACTCCGCTGGCACCATGCTGCAATCGATCTGAAAAATGAATTTACCAAGCCAGATGAATGGATTGACCTCACAGATGAACCTGATCACCAGGAACTTTGTAACAGGGAGCAGGCTTACTTCCTGAAAGCCATCACGGAAAACATTGACCTCACAGACCATGTTGAAGATGCTGTCAACTCACTTCGCATTGCATTTGCTTGTGATGAAAGCGTCAGAACGGGAAATCCTGTAATGCTTTAACCAACACTTTTATTGCAGTGGAATCTTTTTCAATACCGGGTGGTGTTTAGCTTTAAATCCCGGTAGTTTACATTGGCTTAACATTTTGCTAAAGTTAAGTTCATTTCAACAGCATGTTGCCATAACACGCAGGTAATACTTTTGTCCCGCCTTTCTCATGAACAGTGGTGGGGTCGCCATGTCTATGGTGACCCCTTTTTAACCCTCTTCAAAGAAGCCATATGGACAAACAAAAAGCGATTGCAATTGTATCAGAAATTTTCAATTTATATACCCGTTATGGGTCCAGTGATTATATAGGTGAGCCGGTTTCACAACTGGAACACATGTGTCAGGCTGCACAAATGGCTGCTTCTGAAGGTGCAGATGATGAAATGGTACTCGCTGCTTTTTTCCATGATATTGGACATCTCTGCGAATTCATCATGCCGCTTGAAAAAATGGATGGAATCGGTATTGTTGACCATGAGTCAATTGGCGAAAATTACCTGCTGACCCATGGCTTCTCTGCGAGAATTGGCAGGCTGGTTCAGGGTCATGTGCCTGCGAAACGTTACCTCACATTCAAATATCCAGAATATTACCAGAGATTGTCGCAGGCAAGCAAAGAAACGCTGACGATTCAGGGAGGTGTTATGCAGGCGGATGAAGCTGCTGCATTTGAGGCAGATCCCCTGTTTGATAATTATATAAAAATGAGGGAATGGGATGATCGCGCAAAGCTTGTAAACACACCAGTTCCGGATTTGAACTTTTTAAAAGAGATGGCCGTTCAGCATCTCATGAATCAAAATTAAAGGTATGCAGAAAGCATTTCAGTTAGCAGTATTTGATATAGCAGGAACCACGGTGAAAGACAGGGACTATGTAGCCATTGCCTTTATTGAGGCATTTCAGCACTATGGAATAGATCTTCAGGTTAAGGAGATTTCTCCTTTGATGGGGTTTAAAAAAACTGAGGCCATTGAAAAGGTTTTATTTGAAAAAAAGGTAGTGTACTCGCTCAATATGATTGAAGATATACACAATCATTTCGTCAATGCCATGGTTTCATTTTACGCCAATGCACATGAAGTGGAACCCTTACCAGGGGCTGAAGAAATTTTCAGTTTCCTTCATGAGAAAGGAATACATGTAGTGCTCAATTCAGGATTTCCAAAAGTTGTTGTTGATGCAATTGTAGACCGTTTGGGATGGATGGAAAAAGGATTGATAGATGGATACATAGCCAGTGATGAAGTTGAAATGGGTAGGCCTTATCCAATTATGATTCATCAGCTTATGAAACAGTTTGGTGTTGAATCTCCTGCTGCTGTAATGAAAATCGGTGATACCATGGTAGACATCCAGGAAGGTAGAATGGCAGCATGTGGATTGGTACTGGCTGTTACAACGGGTGCTTATACCAGGTCACAACTGGCTGAATATACACCAGATCATATTCTCGACTCACTTGATGAAATCAGACAATTCTGCTGATGGGGAATATTGTAACCAGGATGATTTATTAGCTGCGGTGGGATTTATGGAAAACTATGATAGGCTATATCGATTTGACGAACTGATTAACAGAGACTGTTCAATAGCTAATATAACAGAAGGATTTTCTCGGGCAATATCCCAGAATCATTTTCGCATTGGATTTGAATTTAATCAATAACATGATAAAACTGGTTGTATTTGATCTTTCGGGCACCACGGTGAGTGATGACAATGCAGTTGCAAAATGTCTTTTCAGGGCAGCAAAACAATTCGGACTCGGTGCTACGCTGGAAGATTTTGAAAAAACGATTGGTACCAATAAAATTCATTTATATGAGTTTTTACTGGCTCGGGAATCGGGTATCGTAACTGATTTTGCGCAGCTGGAGTCAAAGCGTTT
>JBILSG010000042.1:0-11422 GCA_044372235.1 Chitinophagaceae bacterium | reverse complement strand
ACGCTTCATTTGCCACAGGGAAATCAGTATGGTGAACTGAAATCTGATCCGTTTTTCCTGTTACGGCATTCAGGTTTCTGAAAACCGTATCTGTGAAAAAGGGTGAAATTGGTGCTGATAGCTTCATGATGGTTTCAAGACACAGGTAAAGTGTCTGATAGGCACTAACCTTATCATTGCCGTATTCTCCTTTCCAGAACCTGCGTCTAGACAACCTTACGTACCAGTTACTCAGGTGTTCATCAACAAATGTTTCGATGGCTCTGCCGGCCAGGGTAGGCTCATAATCATCCATATGCTTACCTACCTCTTTCACGAGGCTTTGCAGGCTGGAAAGTACCCAGCGGTCTATTTCCGGCCGATCTGCAAATGGAATTTCAGCTTCGCTGTAATTGAATCCATCAACGTTGGCATACAATGAGAAAAACTGATAGGTATTATAGAGTGTACCAAAGAATTTACGCTGGACTTCTTTAATACCCTCAACATCGAATTTGAGGTTATCCCAGGGCGAAGCATTGGTTATCAGATACCACCTGGTGGCATCAGCACCATATGCATCAATGGTAGCAAAAGGGTCAACGACATTGCCCAGGCGCTTACTCATTTTATTTCCATTCTTATCAAGTACGAGTCCGTTTGAAACTACTGTCTTATACGCTACACTGTCAAAAAGCAGTGCACCCAGCGCATGCAGGGTATAAAACCAACCACGGGTCTGGTCAACACCCTCCGCAATGAAATCTGCAGGGAAGGCCTCCCCTGCTTCAATCATAGCCCTGTTTTCAAAAGGATAATGCCATTGTGCATACGGCATGGCTCCGCTATCGAACCATACGTCCACCAAATCCGGAACCCGCTTCATGGGTTTCCCTGTGGCACTTACCAGTATTACTTCATCCACATAAGGTTTATGCAAATCCTGAATACCATTTTCCAGAAATGGGGCATTGGTCTCGCCTCCAAGTATCGTGGCTGCATTCCGGATACCCTCATTAAGTTCGGCAATTGACCCAACACAAAGTTCCTCAGAACCATCTTCAGTTCTCCAGATTGGCAAAGGTGTGCCCCAAAACCTGCTTCTGCTGAGGTTCCAGTCTACCATGTTTTCAAGCCAGTTTCCAAAACGGCCTTCTCCGGTAGATTTGGGCTTCCAGTTGATGGTTTTGTTCAATTCCACCATCCTTTCCTTCAGTGCTGTCGTTTTTATGAACCAGGCATCAAGTGGGTAATACAAAATCGGCTTGTCTGTTCTCCAGCAATGCGGATAATTGTGTTCATATTTTTCGACCCTGAAAGCCTTCCCGTCTTTCTTGAGTTGAACACAGATATCTACATTGACATCAGCATATTGCTCTTCGTTTTTGTAGTTCTTAACGAACCTACCGCTGATCTCACCCAATCCCTCAACAAATTTTCCTTCCCGGTCAACCAGTGTGAGAATACCCAGGTTGTTTTTCTTTCCCACTTTAAAGTCATCCGCACCAAAAGCAGGTGCAGTATGCACTACGCCAGTTCCATCTTCCGTAGTTACGAAATCTCCCAACACAATTTTGAAAGGATCTGCATCTGGGGAAATGGAAAGAATACTTTCCATGTTATTGGCAGGAAATGGAATCAGCTGATCATAATATAGTCCTTCCAGTTCAGCACCGCTGATTGTTGTAACGATATACCAGGGTATCAGTTTATCGCCTGATTGGTAATCTTCAAATGGCAATGCAGCCGCTTCCTCTTTGAAAAACTTATGGAGCAGCGCTGATGCAAGCAAAACCTGCACTGGGAAACCAGTGTATGGATTAAAGGTTTTTACCAAAGCATATTCAATCTGCCCCCCTACTGTAAGTCCAAGATTGGAGGGAAGCGTCCAGGGTGTAGTTGTCCAGGCCATGATCTGAATAACCTGGCCAGCTTCTGCCTTTTGAAGCAATTTTTTAAACCCTGTATGGTTTGTATTTCTGATTAGATCAAGACTGAAAAGCGCTACTGCAGATGTGTCTTTTACATCTTTATAAGTACCAGGCTGGTTAAGCTCATGTGAGCTCAGACCTGTTCCTGCTGCAGGTGAATAGGGTTGTATACTCACACTCTGGTAAAGGAGTCCCCTTTCATACAACCTGTGCAAACACCACCATAGCGATTCAATATACTCGTTTTTGAAAGTGACATAGGGATCTTTCAGGTCTACCCAGTAACCCATTTTACGGGTGATGTCATCCCATTTGTCTTTGTAGCGCAATACGGCTTCTCTGCATTTCTCATTGTATTCGGCAATGCTGATTTTTTTGCCTATATCTTCTTTTGTAATGCCGAGTTCCTTTTCTACACCCAGTTCTACAGGTAATCCGTGGGTATCCCAACCACCTTTGCGTTTTACCTGAAAACCCTGCATGGTCTTGTATCTGCAAACCAGGTCTTTCAGGGTTCTTGAGATAACATGGTGGATGCCTGGCATCCCGTTGGCGCTGGGCGGACCTTCATAAAAAACAAAGGGTCTGGAACCTGAACGGTTGGTTATGCTGGTTTCAAATGCTGATTCACTGTCCCATTGCCCGAGCATTTCCTTTTCAAAAGCCGGGAGATTGAGGTGTTCGTATACCTTGTAGCTTGCTTGCATAGTATTTTCAAAGGCGCAAAGATAGAAAAGTTTAAGGGGTTTGTAAGCAAACTTACAAACCCCTTACAAGTAAAATACTAAATCAGAGCCTACTTAAAGTTGGTTGTACCGTCTGCCTGATAGGCAAATTTGAAGGTGAAATATCGCTGTGAAAATATTTTAATATTATCTGGTGCAGTTGCAGCAGGGGTTACGCCTCCTTTGTAATAATTCAGGATTTCCACTTTGGCATATTTACCACTGGCTGTTTTGAAAACCAGTACCCTTCCCGGAAGCGGGGTAACCAAGTTTGTCTGTGGTGTGTAGAGATACCAGCCCCTGTTGCTGCTGGCAGTGATGGCATAGTTTGGAGCAGCATCAACCCTGAATGTAGAGTCTGCAGGCACTTTAGTAAGCTCATCAAAAGTTCCGACATAAATAAAGGCACCGCCTTTACCCGGACCGCTGGTGCCACCATTGGTAATGATGGTAGAACCTCTCAAACCAATATCCCATTTTGTTGAGTTAGAATCTGTATTGGGGATTACTGCATTTGTTTCCAGGCTATAGAATGTAAACTTACCTACACCAACAGGCTGTCCTATTGGAGATAGTCCAACGATGGTATCTGCCGGAATATCTTTAACGATACTTTCGATCAGGGTAACCTGAGGAACTGCTGTTTCTTCTTTGGTGCAGGACTGGAAAATCACAACTGCCGCTAACACACTGCCGATAATACTTCTTGTTTTCATTTGATTTGATCTTTATGGTTCTCTGTTAAAAATTAAATTGTATATCGATATACCCTACCCTGCCAGGAGTCCCCGGAAGGTTCAGCACATCCTTGTAATTAAGCAAATTATCGAGTCCGGCCATCAGCTTCCAGTGCTTCCTGAAGCTCAATCCGGCACTGGCATTCACAAGCAGGAAGCCTTTTGCAAATTCATCAGACCTGTTTATGATGCCGTTACCATCCTGGTCAAAAGTGCCCCATCTGCCACGATAGAACAGGCGGGTTGTTGCAAAGAAACCTGTTGCAGTTTCATAAGCAAGCTTGAGGTTGGCTGAATGTTTTGACCGAAGTGGCAGACCGGCATAATCTGCTGTCTTCATTCTGACTGAAGATCCGGATGTAAGCTCACGCTGAAAAATCTCCCCTTTGCGTATCTGTGCCAGCACATCTTTGTCTGCCGTATAGAGATACTGATAGCCTGCCTTCAATGTGAATGTCCTGGATATCTTCTTGTCAAAATCCAGCTCAAGACCCTGAGTAAGGGCACTTTTCAGGTTGAAATAACTGTAGATCTGTCCGCCATTCTTTTTAAAAGCCACAATATCAGTAACAATCATGTTGGTGATATCATTTCTAAACAGATTTGCGCTAATCTGCATACCATCTTTCAATTTAAGCCTGGCACCCAGATTTAATCCGCCTGAAACTTCGGGCTTCAATGCAGTCAATCCACCCATCACACCTGTGACCTGGTCAATTTGCTGCAATGCAGAAAGTCTCTGCAGTTCTGCTGCGGCTACTTCTGAACCAAACACAGAATAAGCTCCGGCTGCAAGGTTGGTAAAATTCAGGTACAACTGTCTGAAATCAGGAGCTTTGAAGCCCCTACCGTATGAAATATTGATTGATAACTTTTCATCAGGCTTGAATTGCAAAGCCATTTTCGGACTCCATACAGAGGCATAGGCTTTGTTCGCATCGAACCTGAAACCACCAATTGCTGTGAGCTTGCGCGTCAAGCGTTCTTCATGTTGCGCAAAAAAATAAGAAATTGAATTTTTCCGCTTTGTAGCCAGCGAATCATACCTGTTGGATGCCACTGACTCTTCGATATGACCTGCGCCAAAGGTAAAAGCCGACTGCTCTCTTATCTGCCAGTCGGTCTGGTTTTCAACCCTTGAAAAGAGCTGATTAAACCTGTCGTTGTAAGTGTCTGCTGAACCCTTTACACTTAGCAGCTGCTCAGATTCGAACCCTGTTATATAGCCCCTAAGGGTGGTCTTTATTTTATCACCCTTGTACTGTAGATAGGGTGTTATGTTGTACTCGTCGTTCCGTTCAAAGCCCTTGGATAAAACAGCTATGCCCTGATTGGATACTTCTATGGTATTGTCAATATAAGTTACATTCCTCCTGAATCCACTTCCAAGCTTCCAACGCTGGCTAAGCTGGTGATTCAGGCTGAGCTGCTGGACTGTTTTCCAGAATGGTTCAACTGTTTTTTGCTGCTGATTGGGCTTTAAGCTGTAACCTGCAGACCTGTTGTAATTTACTGACGCAGTAACATCAGTCTTTTTAACCCTTCTTGAAAAATTATATGACCCATCCAGGGTATTGAATCTGCCATAACGCAAACCAAAATCTGACTTATTTATTCCGGAACCATCAGTGATGATGTTGATGACACCACCCATGGCCTCAGATCCATATAAACTTGAAGAGGGACCTTTTACTATTTCAATCTTGCGGATATTTCTTACAGAAATTCTTGAGAGGTCAAGAACGCCACCAGTTCTTCCGATCAGTGGTTCACCATCAACAAGGATAAGTGTGTATTCTGATGAAAGCCCCTGAACCTGAACCCCTTTCCCAAAATTGTCAACGATGTTTATGCCTGTTTGTTCTGCCAGGATATCATTAAGCCGCAGGGATCCGCTCTGATAGAGGGTTTTGGCATTAATTACCGAAACAGGAATGGCTACATTGCCCATCAGCCTTGGCGTACGGGTTGCGGTAACCACAACATTGTCAAGAGATTGCGTAAAAAGCGAATCTTCTTTGAGCTGCCCGTTACTGTAAATAACAAGGACTGATGAAAATAAATATGTCAGGAATGATTTCAAGTTTCGGTATTGGATTGCAAATTTCACTCCTTAAACGCAGGAACATGCCATGAAATTGTCAGCAAAAGACAGCGAAAGCGATTATGACAAAACAATGACATGACGGAAAAGAGCTTATCCCCGCAATAACTCACAGGGTTTGAGGCCTGTATGCTTTTTAAATGCTGTCGAAAAATGGGAAATAGAAGAATACCCAAGCTGTGCGGAAACCTCTGATACCGTCATCCCCTTTTCGTAAAGCAGGTAACGTGCATGCTCCATCCGCTGATCCTGGTAAAAATCGAAAATCGTAGTTCCAAACATCACTTTAAAACCCTTTTTCAGGTAACATTCATTGATAGCCACCTTTCTGCTGAGTTCTTTTATGGTAATTGGATCGCCAATATGTTCCAGTAAAATGGCCCTGGCACGGATGATTTTTTCCCTTTCTTCCATGTAGGAAAGAAATTTACAGGCCGGAACTTCATCTTCCCGAAGGGTATTCATCGATTCCAGACAGTAAAGCAGCAATATTTGAGTCTGTGCATTGATGAAAATGTTCTCTAGTGTGTCTGAATAGCTGTTATTTAAAATGGATTCCAGCGTATTTCTTATATTATCTGTTATCTGAAGAGGCCTTGAGAATGTATGTTGATGCCTGAAATGGAGTATGGCATCGGACTCTGCATCCATTTCCTCTCCCCGGAGAAGGTTTTTCAGGTGGAGTGGTTCGAACCTGAAAGTTATCAGGTCTACCGAGTCCCGTTGTTCCAGACAACGGGAATTCTTCTCAAGCCTGCAGCTCTCGCAATTTACATGAGCCTGCTGGCAATATGCCTGACCAATTATGCAAAAACTCAACTCAAGGAATCTATGGACTGGTTCTTCATGATAATTGTAATACAATACAGCCTGTTCATTAATTTGCAGGTATATATCGCGCTGATGCCGGTTAATGGTGTACTGCCAGGAACCCGGAATCCTTCTTTCAGCAGAAAAAACAGTGGGTATGGACGCAAACTGCCTCCATTCTGCTCTCAACCGGGGTTCGTTTTGACTATTTTCAACCATCAACAGCAAAGATACAGCATAAAAACTGCTGCCGGTTCAGAGCCATGTCAAATGAGGGTCAGGATTTTGTGGAAATCATCTTAAAAAAGAAAACCAGCCTAAATGCGTAATTTTGGCTGCGCTTCCCCCTATTTTAAGTAAATTTGCAGGCTTGAAAACAAGAAAAAAAGCGGAAGAAGATACCTATGAGTACAGAAAATCAAGACCAGATAGACGATCAAAACAGTGGTTACGGTGCTGACAGTATTCAGGTGCTGGAGGGTTTGGAGGCAGTCAGAAAGAGACCTGCCATGTATATCGGCGACATCGGTGTAAAGGGATTACATCACCTTGTTTATGAGGTGGTAGACAACTCAATCGATGAAGCACTCGCGGGATATTGTAACAATATTGTTGTCAACATCCACGAAGACAACTCCATTTCGGTTGAGGACAATGGACGAGGAATTCCAACAGGCATGCACCTCAAGGAAAAAAGAAGTGCCCTTGAAGTGGTTATGACTGTTTTACATGCAGGAGGCAAATTTGACAAGAATACCTACAAGGTTTCAGGTGGACTTCATGGTGTTGGTGTAAGTTGCGTGAACGCCCTAAGCACCACCCTGCTTGTTACCGTTAACAGAGAAGGTAAAACATTTGAGCAGGAATATGAACGAGGTGCACCCAAATACGCAGTACGGGAGACTGGTACCAGTTCAACTACAGGCACAAAAGTTCATTTCTGGCCAGACAAAACGATATTCACCACCCATTCTTACAACAAGGAAATCCTTGAAGGCAGACTCAGGGAGCTGTCTTACCTGAATAAGCGGATCAGGATTACACTGAACGACCTGAGGGAAATAGACGATAATGGGAACACCTACCAGCAGGTGTTCTACAGCGAGGGCGGCATCATAGAATTTGTGGAAATGCTCGACCGCAATGGCAAACGCACTGCCCTGATCCCCAATGTTGTATACATGGAAGGTCTCGACCAGGAGTCCAATGTAGCTGTTGAAGTTGCCCTTAACTACAACGACTCCTACAACGAGCACATCTTCTCCTATGTCAACAATATCAACACGATTGAAGGTGGAACCCATGTTTCAGGATTCAGGAGAGCCATTACAAGGGTTTTCTCTCAATATGGCAAAAAGCAGGGACTTTTTGAGAAATCAAAGGTTGAAGTGGAGGGTGATGACTTCAGAGAGGGATTGAGTGCAATCATTTCGGTAAAAGTTCCTGAACCTCAATTTGAAGGTCAAACCAAAACCAAACTGGGTAATTCTGAAGTGATGGGCATCGTGGATGTAACTGTGGCCCGTGTTCTTGAATCTTACCTGGAAGAAAATCCAAGAGAAGCGAAAAACATCATCAGCAAGGTTATCCTGGCCGCTCAGGCAAGAGCTGCAGCCAGAAAAGCCAGGGAGCTGGTGCAAAGAAAAACGGTATTATCCGGAGGCGGACTACCTGGAAAACTTTCTGATTGCTCTGAGCGTGATCCCAAAAAAAGTGAACTATTCCTTGTGGAAGGAGACTCGGCAGGAGGTACAGCCAAACAAGGCAGGGACCGGAATTTCCAGGCTATTCTTCCGCTTAGAGGTAAGATCCTCAACGTGGAAAAAGCCAT
This sequence comes from Chitinophagaceae bacterium, assembly GCA_044372235.1. Taxonomy (GTDB): domain Bacteria; phylum Bacteroidota; class Bacteroidia; order Chitinophagales; family Chitinophagaceae; genus Pollutibacter. The sequence goes on along the minus strand of JBILSG010000042.1, from coordinate 3,305 downwards.
GGAGCATAAGATTTACGACAACGAAGAGATCCGGAACATGTTTACGGCTCTGGGCGTGAAAATAGGAACTGCTGAAGACCCCAAAGCACTTGACTTGTCTAAGCTGCGTTACCACAAGCTGATTATCATGACCGATGCCGATGTGGATGGTAGCCATATCGCAACACTGATCCTCACTTTCCTTTTCCGATATATGAAAGAAATGGTTGAACAGGGTTATGTATACCTTGCTCAGCCGCCACTCTATCTGGTGAAAAAAGGCAAGGAACAGTTTTATGCCTGGAACGAGGAACAACGCAAGGGATATGTTGAGCGTCTTGCTGCAGGCAGGGAAGATAGTGTCAATGTACAGCGATACAAAGGTTTGGGTGAGATGAATGCCAGTCAGCTTTGGGACACTACCATGAACCCGGGCTCCAGAACATTGAAAAGGGTAACTATTGAAAGTGCAGCTGAGGCAGACAGGGTTTTCAGTATGCTGATGGGTGATGAAGTTGCCCCACGCAGGGAGTTTATTGAATCACATGCCAAATATGCCAAACTCGATATTTAATTTTCACAATCACAAATAAAAACAGACAACATGTCAAATGCAATTACAGCTTACAATGTAAAGACTAAGGAGAAGAATGTACCCATGCTGGATGCTGTTATCAGCAAAACTGCGAAAGGTGGATACATTGCCAAGGGACATGATGGGAAAGGCAACAAACTGACCTCTTTGTTAGGTGAAGCCAAGGCTTTGGCTGCCATCAAAGAAGGTCTTGCCAAACAAGACTGGTAGTCTTTAAAGACCCTCATATTAAAAAGCTGTTGCATCATTTGTAGCAGCTTTTTTATTTAGAATGGAAATTAACCTTACTTACGGCTTGACAATTATTTCACCTTGTATTGGTTCTTCAAAAGCCATTGTTTTACTTTTTCCCGATGGTCTCCCTGCACAATAATTTCTCCGTCTTTAGCGGAACCACCTGACCCACAAAACCCTTTTAATTGCTTCCCCAGAGACTCCATATCCTCCTGCTTTCCGATAAATCCGGTAACCAGGGTAACAGTTTTTCCGGCCCTGTGCTTTGTTTCAAGGGTTACGCGAAGCTTCTGGAGTGCAGGAGGTAGTGTTTCAACAACCTCTTCGTCACCGCCAGTGTTGAAAGCAGGATCAGTACTGTATACAAATGGAGATCCGCTGTTTTTCTTTTTAGACATTGCCTGTTATTTTACGGCTTTTAAACTTAAATCCAAACTTACTGCATGGTGTATGAGTGCGCCTACACTAATAAAGTCCACACCCGCTTCTGCATAAGAAACAATATTGCCCAGATGCATACCTCCGCTGGCTTCTGTTTCAAAACGCCCTGCAATCAGTTTTACAGCATCTTTCACATCAGCAGGAGAGAAATTATCGAGCATGATTCGCTGCACAATGCCTTCCCCATGGCTACAGATTGTTTCAACATCATACAGGTTTCGGGTTTCAACCTCCAAAGGGATGTCTAGTTTTCTTTCAGACCTGTATTTGTCTGCCAGCAGGATTGCCGGCAATATTCCTCCGGCAAAATCAATATGATTATCCTTTAGCATCATCATATCATATAATCCGAACCGGTGATTCCGGGCACCTCCGATCCTGACAGCCTCTTTCTCAAGTAACCTGAAATTGGGTGTTGTTTTCCTTGTATCCAGTAACTGTGTTTTATGCCCTTTCAACAGAGCAGCATATTCAGATGTAAGGGTTGCAATACCACTCATCCGCTGCATGCAGTTGAGCAGGAGGCGCTCCCCCATAAGCAGGGCGTGGATATTAGCTTCAACCCTGAAGGCCAACTCCCCTTTTTTCATTTTGTCTCCATCTTTTTTGAATGGCACAAAAACAGCATCTGCATCCAGTTGTGAAAGGATAGCAGCTGCAACCTGCATACCAGCAAGTATCCCATCTTCCTTAATCAGCAATTCCATTTGGCCCCGAACACCTGCCGGAATAACAGCAAGGGTGGAATGGTCTCCAGTGCCAATATCCTCCTGGAGGGCCAGACTGATAAAAGTCGATAACCTGCTTTCACTGATTTCCATCTCATGAAGATAAATTGAAATGAAGTAATTTTGTAGCATGAACAAGAATAAATGTATACTGGTGATCATGGACGGTTGGGGACATGGCGCAGTAAAGGATAGCGATGCGATTCAACATGCCAAGGTGCCTTTTGTACAATCACTTTACGCCAAGTATCCAAATACAACACTCACAACCTGCGGAGAACTCGTTGGTTTACCAGAAGGACAAATGGGCAACAGCGAAGTTGGACATCTGAACCTGGGAGCAGGCAGAATCGTTTACCAGGAACTGCAGCGCATCAATGTAGCTGTTCGCACAGGCGAACTATCAAAAAACGAAACGCTTCTTTCGGCAATTCACTATGCCAAAAGAAATAATAAAAAACTTCACCTGATCGGACTGGTTAGTGATGGTGGGGTGCATTCCCACCTCAATCACTTAAAGGCCCTCACCGATATTTGCCAGAAAGAGACTGTGCAACAGGTATTTATTCATGCATTTACTGATGGCAGAGATACAGACCCAAAGAGCGGACTAGGTTTTATACAGGAGCTTGAAAACCACCTTAAAAATTCCACAGGAAAAATTGCATCTGTTACCGGAAGATACTATGCAATGGACCGTGATAAGCGCTGGGAAAGGGTAAAACTGGCCTATGATGCCCTTACAAAAGGTACAGGTACCCAGGCTACCGATGCGGCAGCTGCCATTGAATCTGCCTATGCAGCAAACATTACGGATGAATTTATCAAGCCCGTAATCATCACGGTTGATGACAAACCAATAGGACTTATCGAAGAAGGTGATGCCGTTATCTGTTTCAACTTCAGAACTGACAGGTGCAGGGAAATAACAGAAGTGCTAACCCAGCAGGACTTCCCTGAATTCAACATGCACAAGCTGGCACTGGAATATACCACTATGACTGAGTACGACAATACCTATAAACATGTTCATGTCATATTCAGGAATGATAACCTGACCCACACCTTGGGTGAGGTGCTGGAACAACATGGTAAAAAACAAATTCGCATTGCTGAAACTGAAAAATATCCCCATGTTACCTTCTTTTTCAGTGGCGGCAGGGAAAAACCCTTTGAAGGTGAAAGCCGGATCATGGTACCATCACCCAAGGTAGCAACATATGACCTCCAACCTGAAATGAGTGCTCAGGAACTAACCGAAAAAATCATTCCTGAAATTCAGACAAAAAGTGCTGACTTTATATGTCTGAATTATGCAAATGCCGATA
>JBILSG010000041.1:0-11431 GCA_044372235.1 Chitinophagaceae bacterium | reverse complement strand
CACCTATACAGAAGCCCATTACTGAAGGCTTTTTACCTTTCATTACATCGAAGAACATCCAGGAAAGTCCCGCAGCAGCAGCTGCCGTATTAGTTGTGGCGAAAGCAGATACCGCCAGTCCATTTGCACCGAGTGCAGAACCTGCATTGAAGCCAAACCAGCCAAACCACAATAGTCCGGTTCCGATTAAAACATATGGAACATTGGCAGGAGGTATTTCAACACCTTCCATATGTGCTTTTCTGCGCTTCAACACCAATGCACCAGCCAAAGCTGCACAACCTGCAGAAATATGCACAACAGTTCCTCCTGCAAAGTCAAGAGCACCCATTTTGAACAGGAATCCTTCTGGATGCCAGCTCCAGTGTGCCAATGGTGCATATACCAGTATACTGAAAAGAATAATAAACAAAATGTAGGAAGTGAACTTAACACGTTCAGCAAGAGCACCCACAACCAAGCCTGGTGTGATGATGGCAAACATCAGTTGAAACAATGCAAAAAGTGTTTTTGGAATTGTTGGTGCAAGACTCCAGGGTGCAGCATTACTTACATCCTTGAAGAAGAAGTTGGTCATCGGGTTACCAATGAATCCGCCTATAGAATCTCCAAAGCTAAGGCTGAAACCAAAGGTGATCCAGATCACAGTTACTACTCCAGCTGCAACTGTACTCTTGATCATTGTTGAAATCACATTTTTTCTGTGGACCATTCCGCCATAAAAAAATGCCAGTCCTGGGGTCATCAGAAAAACAAGAGCTGTTGAAATCAACACCCAGGTAATGTCAGCTCCATTGTATGCACCCTCCGAATCTTCAAAATTTGGAAGTACAGGAACAAAAATGGCAGCAATCGAAATTGCAGCAAGAACAAAAAAAGGAAGTTTGTCTCTTAGAAATTTTACATTCATTTTATTCAATTTTGGGTTTAATTTCAATTCTTGATTCCAAAGCTAGTAAAAAGTAACCTATAAATGCAAAAATAAAACATATATAAAAAAATGTAATATGTATGAGAATCGCAAGAAAAATAACATAAAATATTGTAAATCAGTATTATAGAAACTAAATGTGTTTTTATTAATCAAAAAAGTAAAAAATAAAAATATACACATATAAAAAAACATAATATGTAATATGTAAAAAAGCCAGACAAAGCAAATTGTCTGGCTTTACTTGGTATAAATAAAATACTAATTGATGAGCAGACTGCTGTCTTTCTTTTCTAAAAGTGACGCTCCCATAAGGAATTCATCGACCTTACGGGCACATTCACGTCCTTCACTGATGGCCCAGACCACAAGTGACTGACCTCTGCGCATATCTCCGCAAGTAAATATTTTGGATATGCTTGTCCTGAATTCCCTCTCTGAAGCCTTCACATTGCCTCTTTCATCCAACTCAACATCCAACTCTTCAACCATGCCGGTCTGCTGTGGTGAAACAAATCCCATGGCAAGTAAAACAAGTTCACATGGAATGATTTTTTCAGTACCGGCTCTTTCTATGAATTTTCCGGGTCTGTTGTCTTCAAATTTCCATTCCAGTTCAACAGTCTTCAGTGCAGTCAACTCACCCTTTTCATTACCTATAAATTCCTTTGTTGCAATGGCCCATTGCCTTTCGCATCCTTCTTCATGAGAGGATGTGGTCTTTAAAATCATCGGGTATGTTGGCCATGGCATCAGTGTATTCCTACTTTCCGGCGGCTTGGGCATCAGCTCAAACTGGGTGACATGAATTGCTTCCTGTCTGTTAGAGGTGCCCACACAATCACTTCCGGTATCACCTCCTCCAATTACAACAACATGTTTACCCCTTGCGCTGATCAACTCGGGTGCAACATTGCTTTCAAGCTTTTGGTTGGCAAGTGGATCACTCCCAGCAACCAGCTTATTTTGTTGTTTTAGAAATTCCATGGCATAATGTACCCCTTTCAGCTCTCTGCCGGGGATAGTCAAATCCCTGGGAACAGTTGAACCTCCAGCCATCACAAGTGCATTGTATTCCCTCAAAAGGTCGTTGATGCTTACATTTACGCCTACATTTGCATTGCATCTGAATACAATACCTTCTTCTTCCATCAAACTAATCCTTCTGTCAATAACCGTTTTTTCTAACTTGAAGTCAGGAATACCATACCGGAGTAAGCCTCCTGGTTTCTCGTCACGCTCAAAAACCGTTACAGAATGCCCTGCCTGATTTAACTGGGCAGCTGCAGCCAGTCCGGCTGGACCACTTCCAATAACTGCAATGCGTTTGCCGGTTCTTAAAACAGGTATACGGGGTTTGACATACCCTTTTTCAAATGCAATTTCTATGATATGTTTTTCAATCTCTTCAATGTTAACAGGAGGCTGGTTTATGCCCAACACACAGGAGCTTTCACAGGGGGCTGGACAAATCCTGCCTGTAAATTCAGGAAAATTGTTGGTTGAAGTAAGAATTTCATAGGCTTCTTCCCAGCTTTCCTTGTAAACTGCATCATTGAATTCCGGGATTATATTCCCAAGCGGACACCCATGGTGGCAAAAAGGGACTCCACAATTCATACACCTTGCCGCCTGTTTATTCAGCTCCTGAGCGTCAAAAGGCTTTACAAATTCCTTATAGTTGGCAACGCGTTCTTTGACGTCAATTTTTGTTGGACTTACCCTATTGAATTCTAAAAATCCTGTTGGTTTTCCCATATTCAAATTATTTAATGGTCACGTTGGTAGCAGACTTTTGGTTCAGCATGACTTTTTTATAGTCTCGGGGATATACCTTGATGAAATTGGCACGCTGATTTTCTAAATCGCCCAGGATAAATCTGGCTACCGTGCTGCCTGTAGTTTTTTCGTGCTCTGATAATAAATCCGATAATACTATCACATCCTCATCATCCAATGGATCAAGATCTACCATTTCTGTATTGCAGTTTGACTCAAAAGCTCCATGCAGGTCATACACATAGGCAATGCCTCCACTCATACCCGCTGCAAAATTCCGACCGGTACTTCCGAGCACTACAACAGTACCTCCAGTCATGTATTCGCAGCCGTGGTCGCCAAGCCCTTCTACAACTGCAGTGGCACCTGAGTTTCTTACAGCAAATCTTTCACCGGCCTTGCCTCTGATAAATGCTTTTCCGGAAGTGGCGCCATAAAAAGCGACATTACCAATCAGGATATTATGTTCAGGTACATAAGATGAATCTCTGTCTGGGTAAACAATCATCTCAGCACCACTCAGGCCTTTGCCAAAATAGTCATTGGCATCACCTTCCAATTCAAGCAAAACACCCCGTGTGTTGAATGCACCAAAACTTTGTCCTGCAGTACCCCTGAATTTCAAGTGGACAGTACCTGTTGGAAGTCCTTTGGCGCCATGGCGTTTTGTTATTTCATTGCTTAACATGGTACCGGTTGTCCGGTCAGTATTCTTGATGTTCCGTTCTATTACTACATTTTTCAGTTCTTCCAGAGCAGGTTTTGCTTCCTCGATGATCTGCCAATCCAGCACTCCTGCAATCCCATGATCCTGTTCTTCCTGTTTGAATAAGCCGGTATATGCATCTGCCGGCTCTTTGTATAAAACAGGTGAAAGGTCAAGTTTACCCGATTTCCAGTGATTCACATTATCCCTGATGCGTAATGCATCAGACTGACCTACCATTTCTTCAATAGTACGATAGCCCATGGATGCCATGATTTCACGTAACTCCATGGTAAGAAACTTGATAAAATTGACAACATATTCTGCTGCACCATTGAATCTCTTCCTCAATTCAGGGTCTTGTGTTGCAACGCCTACGGGGCAGGTATTCAAATGACATTTTCGCATGAGAATACAACCTTCCACAACAAGTGCTGCAGTCGCCACTCCCCATTCCTCTGCTCCAAGCAGGGTGGCAATGGCAATATCTCTTCCGGTTTTTAATTGTCCATCTGTTTGTACAACAACCCTGCTTCTGAGTTTATTCTTTACAAGTGTCTGATGTGCTTCTGCAAGTCCGAGCTCCCAGGGCAATCCTGCATGTCTGATAGAACTCATCGGGGATGCCCCGGTTCCGCCATCATGACCTGAAATGAGCACAACATCAGCCTTTGCTTTTGCAACGCCGGCAGCAATCGTGCCAACTCCGGCTTTAGACACCAGTTTGACACTGATTCTGGCTTTCCTGTTGGCATTCTTCAAATCAAAAATCAGTTGTGCAAGATCCTCGATTGAATAAATGTCGTGATGGGGAGGAGGGGAAATCAAACCTACACCGGGTGTGGAATGTCTTACTTTCCCAATCCATTCATCTACTTTATGTCCGGGTAATTGACCTCCCTCACCTGGTTTCGCGCCTTGCGCCATTTTAATCTGCAATTCATCGGCTTCAGTAAGGTACTGACTGGTTACGCCAAATCTGGCTGATGCCACCTGCTTGATGGATGAGCGCATGGAATCACCATTGGGTAAAGGTTCATACCTGATTTCATCTTCTCCACCTTCGCCTGTGTTGCTTTTGGCACCTAACCTGTTCATGGCAATAGCCAGCGTTGTATGGGCTTCCCATGAGATGGATCCAAAAGACATGGCTCCGGTAGCAAATCTTTTATAAATTGATTCTTCGGATTCTACTTCATCAATGGAGATTGCTGACCTGAGTGGTTTGAAATCAAACATGCTCCTGAGTGTGCAGGCCTTCTCACTCTGATCATTTACTAGCTTAGAGTATTTTTTGAAAACACCATAATCCCCTGTTCGGGTAGAATGTTGCAGCAGGTGAATGGTTTGTGGATTGAATAAATGAAATTCCCCTTTTCTTTTCCACTGGTAAACACCACCAACTGGTAACCTGTCTACCGGAATACTTTTTCTGCTGAAACCAAGATTATGCTTGGCGAGAGCTTCTCTGGCTATTTCATCAAGCCCCATGCCTTCAATTCTGGACACAGCACCTGTAAAATATTTATCAACAACTTCCTTGTTTAAGCCGATAATCTCGAATATTTGCGCGCCCTGGTAAGATTGTAATGTAGAAATTCCCATTTTGGAAAAGACCTTCAATAACCCCTCATTGACAGCTTTGATGTAATTCTTTTTGAGCTTTTCAGGGTCAAGTTCAGTGTCAATCTTACCGGTTAGGCGCATGTCCCTGATTGATGATAATGCGAGGTAAGGATTTATGGCAGTTGCCCCAAAGCCTAGCAGGCAGGCAAAATGATGAACTTCAAATACGTCTCCTGCCTCCACAATAATCCCTACTTTCCCTCTGAATCCCTTTCTGATCAGGTGATGGTGGATAGCTGCTGTGGAAAGCAGAGAGGGGATAGGAGCGTGGTCTGAATCAATAGCCCTGTCTTGGAGGATGAGCACCTCAAAACCATCCTCGGCTGCATCAACGGCATACCTGCATATCCTGTCCAGTGCCTTTTTTAATGAACCTGGCTGACCATCTGCCCTGAAGTAACATTGCAGTGTTTTCGCCTGAAAAATACCCGTATCTATACTCCTGATTTTCTCGAGGTCTTTATTGGTGAGTACAGGATGTTTCAGTGCAACAGTATGACAGCTGAGTGGGTCTTCATTCAGCATATTACCGTTGTTGCCAACAAAAGTTGCCAAAGACATGACGAGTCTTTCTCGTATTGGGTCAATGGGCGGATTGGTTACCTGTGCAAACAGTTGCTTAAAATAACTGCTCAGATGCTGAGGTTGATCACTCAGTATTGCAAGAGGAATATCTGTTCCCATAGACCCAATGGGTTCCTTTCCGTCAACTGCCATAGGGGCGATGATGGATTCCAGATCTTCAGAAGAATAACCAAATGCTTTCTGGTATTTAAATACCTGATCATGCTCCAGGTGTGTGAACATCACCCTGGGTTCAGGTAATTCATTGAGCCTTATCTTGTATTTATTCAGCCAATCACTGTATGGTTGCTGGCTGCATATTTTGCCTTTCAGTTCATCATCACTGATGATACGGCCCTCTTCAATGTCCACAACAAACATCTTGCCTGGCTGAAGCCTGCCTTTTTCAATGATCAGTGCAGGATCTACAGGAAGGGCACCGGTTTCTGATGCCATGATTACCCTGTCATCTGATGTAACACAATATCTGGATGGCCTGAGTCCGTTTCTGTCTAATGTTGCGCCAATCATGGTTCCATCTGTGAACGAAATAGATGCTGGTCCGTCCCAGGGCTCCATTATTGAGGCATGGTATTCATAAAATGCTTTCTTGACCGGGTCCATGCTTTCATTGCCATCCCAGGCTTCAGGGATCAGCATCATCATCACATGGGGTAATGAGCGTCCGGTCATAGTCAGCAATTCTATCATATTATCCAGACTGGCTGAATCACTCTGGCTTCCGGAAATAACAGGCAGAATCATATCCATTTCTTCTTTGGTGAAGTAAGGAGATGTAAAGCCTTTTTCATTGGTTTTTATCCAGTTGAGGTTTCCCTGAAGTGTATTGATTTCACCATTGTGGGCAATATACCTGAATGGCTGAGCCAGTTTCCAGGAAGGGAATGTATTTGTGGCAAACCTGGAATGCACCAATCCGAGGGCAGATACGAGTTTTTTATTGCTGAGATCTAGAAAATAGGATCTTACCTGGTGACTGGTAAGCTGGCCCTTGTAAACAATTATCTTATAGGATAAAGAGGCAATGTAAAATCCAATAGGGTCTTTTTTTGCTGAATTGTTGATGAGGTGACTGGCATAGTTGCGCAAAACAAAAAGCTTTCTTTCAAAAGCCATTGGATCGGTGATATGGTCTGGACAGGCTATGAACACCTGCTCCATCTCTGGTTCAACTGATCTTGCCGTATTTCCAATCCCTTCAGGATTAACCGGTACCTTTCGCCATGCAAGTATGTCGAGTCCGAGTTCTTCAGCGCACCTTACAAAAATATCCCTTGATTCTTCCCTGAGCCTGACTTCTTTTGGGAAAAAAACAGATCCTACACCATACCTGCCATAGGCCGGCAGATGAACACCTAGCTTCAGACATTCATCAAAAAAGAATGCATGGGGAGTTTGAATAAGAATTCCCGCTCCGTCTCCGGTGTTACTTTCACATCCACAAGCTCCCCTGTGTTCCATATTCTCAAGGATGGTGAGTGCATCCGATACTACCTGGTGATTTTTATTGCCCTTGATATTTGCAACAAATCCAATGCCACAGGCATCTCTTTCAAATTCTGCACGGTAAAGTCCCCGATTTCTTGCCATAAGAAAACAGTTTTTTTAAAAAAATCTAATAATATAGCACTTAAGATGAAAATTATTCAAATAAGGGGCAAGCTGTCAGTTGAATTTACGACAATACAATCATTCTTTGAAAAAAAAGTAATTAAAAATGTAAAAATGATCAACTTTTTATTCCTGGTAACTGCTCACGGGTTCACAGGTGCAAATGAGGTTTCTGTCTCCAAAAGTGTTATTTACTCTTCCAATTGTTGGCCAGAACTTGTTGTTATTCAGGTAAGAAATAGGAAAAGCGGCACTTTCTCTTGAGTAAGGTCTGTCCCACTCGGTCCTGCAAATAACTGATTGCGTATGTGGTGCCCTTTTGAGTGCATTATTTTTCCGGTCAGCTATTCCTTCTTCAATTTCTCGTATTTCCTGTCTGATGGATAACATGGCATCACAAAACCTATCTAATTCTCCTTTGTCCTCACTTTCAGTTGGTTCTATCATGATGGTACCAGGCACGGGGAAGCTCATGGTTGGTGCATGGAATCCATAATCCATCAGGCGTTTAGCAAGATCTTCTGCTTCTATATCTGCATTTTTTTTGAATGGTCTCAGGTCTACAATAAATTCATGGGCACAGGTTCCGTTTGTTCCGAGGTAGAGAATGTCAAACTGATCCATGAGCCTCGCTTTCATGTAGTTGGCATTCAAAATAGCATAGGCGGTGGCATCCTTTAACCCACTTGCTCCCAGCATCCTGATATAGCCATAACTGATGAGCAGAATGCTGGCACTGCCAAATGGTGCAGCACTCACTGCAGTATTTCCTTTTGTAAGGTCCTGGTGCCCATTCTCAAAGGTTGAGTGTCCGGGTAAAAATGGAGCGAGGTGTGCTTTTACACAAATCGGACCCATACCTGGGCCACCTCCACCATGGGGGATGGCAAAAGTCTTGTGTAGGTTTAGGTGACATACGTCTGCTCCAATCAAACCGGGAGCGGTAAGTCCGACCTGTGCATTCATATTCGCTCCATCCATATAAACCTGTCCACCGTGCTCATGAATAATGGCAGTAATATCTTTAACCGTTTCTTCATAAACACCATATGTACTTGGGTAAGTGATCATGATTCCGGAAAGGTTATCGCTATGCTGGATAGCTTTTTGCTTGAGGTCTTCCAAATCGATGTATCCGTTTTCTAGTGCTTTAACAACCACTACCTTCATTCCTGCCATCACAGCTGAAGCGGGATTGGTACCATGTGCTGAAATAGGAATCAGCATGACATTTCTTTGGTGATCGCCTCTAGACAGGTGATAGCCTCTTATAGCCAGTAATCCTGCATACTCTCCCTGTGCACCGCTGTTTGGCTGAAGACTGCAGGCATCAAATCCGGTAATTTCACACAAGTATTTTGAAAGTTCATTCAAAATATAGGCATATCCCCCCGTCTGGCTTGCGGGTGCAAATGGATGAATCTGGCTCCAGCATGACCAGCTCAAAGGCATCATTTCAGATGCTGCATTCAGTTTCATGGTACAACTTCCCAGCGAAATCATGGAAGTATTGAGTGATAAATCCTTGTTCTCAAGGAATTTTATATAGCGCATCATCTTGCTTTCGCTGTGATAGCTGTTGAATACGGGATGAAGCAAAAAGGATGAAACCCTTTCAAGATCTTGGGGGATACTTCTTACTGTTGCTTCATCTTCAAACGAGAACTGAACAGAACTGTTATCATTAAAACATTCCAGCAGTTTAATGAGTGAAGCTGAATTGGTTGTTTCATCAAAGCTGATACCAACCTGATTAGCACTGATTAACCTTAAATTAATCCCCTTTTCCGCAATCTTATCAACAAAGGCCTTTGCATCATTTATTTCAACCACAATGGTATCAAAAAAATGAGGTGCGGTCAATTTGTATCCCAGATCAGCCAGGCTTTTTGCCGCGGCATTGGCGTATTGTGCTGTTCTGGTGGCAATTTTTTTGAGTCCATCCGGACCATGATAAACCGCATACATGGCTGCCATGTTGGCTAAAAGAGCCTGAGCAGTGCAAATATTTGAGGTGGCTTTCTCTCTTTTGATATGTTGTTCCCGGGTCTGCAATGCCATGCGAAGGGCTCTGTTGCCGTCTGCATCAATGCTGATGCCAATGATCCTGCCCGGTAAATTGCGTTTAAACTCGTCTTTTGCCGCAAAAAAGGCTGCATGCGGTCCGCCATAACCCATTGGTACACCGAAGCGTTGCGCAGAACCACATGCTACATCTGCACCTAATTCTCCGGGAGAAGCGATCAATGTTAAAGCCAGTAGATCGGTTGTCATCACTACGTACGCACCTACCTGGTGGACTTTTTCTATAAATTCTTTGGGATTTTCAAGTGCTCCCAGGTTATTGGGGTATTGAATAAGTGCTCCGAAATAGCTATTGTCCAATTCAGCACTGGCAGCATCTCCGGAAACTATTTCAATCCCAATTGGTAATGCCCGGGTTATCAGCAAGTCAAGGGTTTGCGGAAAACATTGATTGTCTACAAAAAATCTGGGGCGCTCAATATGATCCTGTTTGTTCAATGCATTGAAAAACATGGTCATCGCTTCAGCCGCTGCAGTAGCCTCATCGAGTAAGGAAGCATTGGCAATGGGTAAACCGGTCAGGTCGGTTACCATGGTTTGAAAGTTTAGCAGACTTTCAAGTCTTCCCTGTGCAATTTCAGCCTGATAGGGTGTGTATTGGGTGTACCAACCTGGGTTTTCAAAAATATTTCTGAGGATGACACTTGGGGTATAAGTACCATAGTAGCCCTGCCCAATGAAGTTGTTAACAACCTGGTTCATGGCTCCGATTTCCCTGATGTGATTCAGGTAGGCGGCTTCAGACATTGCAGAAGGTATAGCTAGGGAATCATGATTACGGATATTTGATGGAACGGTTTTGTCTATCAGCGCATCCAGACTTTTTTCACCAATTACCTTAAGCATTTCAGTTTCTTCATGTGCAGTTGGACCGATATGTCTTTCTCTGAATTCGTTTTCCTGTTGTGATAAAAGTTGCATGTATTACTTATTAAATGAAGAGCATGTGAAACAAAGATTTGCAAAGTTAATCACAAGGTGGCAGCATTTTATGTCTTTGTACATCAAAATGACTGAATGTGGATTAAATGGTGAAACAATGCCGTATTTTAAGCCAAGTGCTTAATTTTGATACATGGATGAGGAGCTACTTAAAAACTGGGAAAAGCGATCTCTGGAAAGGGGGAAGATTTACAAGACTTATCTGAATAAGGTTAATCTGAAGAAAGCTATACCAAGATTGCCGCAATTGCACGACCTCGCATTTGAAAAAGTTGATTGCCTCTCCTGCGGAAACTGTTGTAAAGGATATTCTCCAAGGTTTAAAACCCCGGATATTAAAAGGATCAGTAAGTTTGTTGGTCTGCGTGAGGGGAGTTTCATTGATAAATACCTCAAAATCGATTCAGATGGAGATTATGTTTTACAGCAAACGCCCTGTCCCTTTCTCGGATCTGATAACTATTGTGCTATCTATACTGAACGGCCATCAGATTGCCGGAGATTTCCATATACCGATGAGGATGTTTTTGTAAAAAGGACAGCCATCACATTAAAAAATGTAAGTTTTTGTCCTGCTGCTTATTTTGTTATTGAGAAATTGATGGAATCAAATCCCTGATCAGTAGGTTATTTTTTTTACAAGTGGGGCTTTGATCCAGGTATAAAGTACCACACCAAGTGTCATAGTACCCCCAAAAACTACAGCTGGAACCACACCCATCAATCTGGCTGCAAATCCGCTTTCAAAAGCACCCAATTCATTGGAGGAAATGATGAATATGCTATTTAACGCAGAAACGCGTCCTTTCATTTCATCGGGCGTTTTCAACTGAAGTACAGAAGATCTGATAATGATACTGATGCCATCAAGTAAGCCGGAAAGCAAAAGAGCAGCAAAGGAAATCCAGAAGTATTCAGATAAACCAAAAATAATCATCATGGCACCAAAACCTCCAACGCACAATAACATGGTTTTGCCCTGGGCTTTTCGCATGGGTATGAAATTGATAACAAGCATAACCAGGATAGCTCCTATTCCTGGTGCAGCTCTTAAAATACCCAGTCCTTCTGGTCCGGTTTTTAGAATAACATCTGAGAAATAGGGGAGTAGGGCCGTTGCACCTCCAAAGAATACCGCAAAAAGGTCAAGGGAAATTACGCCTAGA
>JBILSG010000306.1:0-3537 GCA_044372235.1 Chitinophagaceae bacterium | reverse complement strand
GGTTCAGCTACCTGCTCCATTTTAATGGCACTAAGCAAGCGCGTGTACATGCCCTGTTTTTCAAGCATTGCCTGTACCGCCATGCCATTGATAACAGTAGCCAGCATCCCCATATAATCGCCATGGGCCCTTTCAATGCCAGTCTCTGACTCATTCATTCCCCTGTAAATGTTACCACCGCCAATTACAATGGCAACTTCAACACCGAGATCCACGATACTTTTGATATCCCTCGCATAACGGTTTACTATATTGGGATCGATGCCAAAACTTGCATCTCCTGTGAGCGATTCGCCTGAAAGCTTGAGTAAGACTCTTTTGTATTTGGATTGCATGCTGCAAAGATACAAAAAGGGCTTTCATGAAGAAAGCCCTTTTATATCTTAGCTATGAAAGATCAATTAACCCAGCGCAACACGTTTGAAAGAAAGTACACTGAGATCCTTACCTTTTGATTTGATGTAATCACCTACAGACATACCACCATCCTTAACAAAAGCCTGAGCAAGCAGGGTGCTTTCCTTAAAGAATGAATTGAGTTTACCGTCGGCAATTTTTGAAATCATCTCATCAGGCTTTCCGGCCATTTTGGGATCATTTTTGATTAGGTCAACGATAATTCCCTTTTCCCTTTCAACAACCTCAGGTGATACAGTAGCTGGATCAATAGCAACAGGATTCATTGCAGCAATCTGCATGGCAACGTCCTTACCAACTTCTGCCTGTGTTTCGCTCAGACCAACAAGCACACCCATTCTGTTTGCACCATGAATATAGGAAGAAACAAAAGGTGCTTCAATACGCTCAAATTTCGAAATACCAATCTTCTCACCGATACTCGCAAGCTTGTCGTTTACAAGGTCAGCTATTTTTGCCCCACCGATTTCGATGGTATTGAGCTCATCAACAGATTTTACATCATTGGCAATTGCTGCATCAATGATACTCTGAGCAAAAGCTATGAAATCTGTGTTCTTACTTACGAAGTCAGTTTCACAACTCAGGCACAAGGTAATTCCTGTTGAATTACTGTCGTTTGTTTTGGCAAGTACAACACCTTCCTTTGCATCACGGTCACCACGTAAAGCAGCAACTTTCTGACCTTTTTTCCTAAGCCAATCTATTGCAGCTTCAAAGTCGCCATTGTTTTCTGTGAGAGCCTTGCGACAATCCATCATACCGGCTCCGGTCATCTGACGCAGCTGATTGATTTCGGCTGCCGTTATTTTTACTTCTGACATAATTTATCCTCCGGTCTCAAAGTTACTCAGAACTAAGAAGACACTGTTTTAAGTTATGGTTATGGAATGCTTATTTCTTCAAAGCAGGCTTCCTGCCACCTGCACCTGCTGCAGGCACACGGCGCTTGGGTGCACCTGGCTTAGCCCTGCGTCCACCTTCTGCATCACCACCTTCCTCATCAACAGAAAACCTGAGTGCATTGTCAGCTGATTCTTCAGAATCATCCTCTTCAGACTTTTCAGCCTGACGCTCGGCAAGACCTTCTGCAATGGCAGCAGTAATGTAATTGGTTATGATAGCAATTGATTTGGTAGCATCATCATTCGCAGGTACCGGGAAATCAACCTTATTCGGATCGCAGTTGGTATCAACCATTCCGAAAGTGGTTATGCCCAGACGCTTGGCTTCAGACATGGCAATATGCTCATGGCCGATGTCGATGATGAAAAGTGCAGCAGGCACCCTTCCCAGCTGGGAAATACCACCTAAAACCTTTTCCATTTTATCCTTGTCGCGAGACAACTGAAGACGCTCTTTCTTGGTGATGTTATCGAAGCTGCCATCGTTCAGCATTTTCTCGATGCTCTGCATTTTCTTTACAGACTTACGTACTGTATTGAAATTGGTAAGCATGCCACCCAGCCAACGCTCGGTAACATAAGGCATGTTAACGCGCTGCGCACACTCTGTAACGATTTCTTTAGCCTGCTTTTTGGTACCGACAAACATGATCTTCTTACCACTCTTGGCAATATTCTTGAGGGCAAGTGCTGTTTCCTGAAGGCATTCAACAGTCTTGTTCAAATCAATGATATGTATACCTTTTTTCTCTGCATAGATGTAAGGCAACATCTTTGGATTCCACTTCTTGCGGAGGTGACCGAAATGAACACCTGCTTCCAGAAGTTGCTGCTGCAGTGAAGTATTATTTTCCATTGTAAACTGTATATTTTTATTACTTGATTGATGATACGATTAACGCTTGCTGAACTGGTAGCTTCTTCTGGCCTTCTTCTTACCAAATTTCTTTCTTTCAACACCCCTCGGATCCCTTCTCAGCAACCCGGCTGCCTTTAATACAGGCCTGAACTCAGGATTCATTTCGATCAGAGCTCTTGAAATGCCAAGTTTGGAAGCTTCGGCCTGACCTTTTTTACCACCACCGGCAGCGTTGATCTTGATATCATATTTCCCAGCTCCTTCTATCGTTTTGATTGGAAGCTCAACCTGATTTTGCAGATAAACCTGCGGAAAGTATACCTTATAATCATGGTCGTTCACGGTAATCTGACCATTCCCCTTGCTGAGGAATACCCTGGTAACCGCTTCTTTTCTGCGACCAAGTCCGTTTTTTTGTTTTTCCATTATGCTTTGATTGAATGCGTTTGAAAATTAGTATTTAAAAGGTGTTGGTTGCTGTGCGGTATGAGGATGCTCAGCACCTGCATAAACAAAAAACTTTTTGATCATCTTGCGACCAAGTCTGTTCTTTGGCAACATGCCCTTTACTGCACGCTCTAAAATCTGTTCAGGACGACGCTTCAGCAGGTCCTTGGCAATTTCAATTTTCTGCCCGCCAGGATAACCTGTAACATGCTGATACTCCTTGTCGTTCAGTTTGTTGCCTGTAAAAACAACCTTTTCTGCATTGATAACAATCACATAATCTCCGCAATCCACGTGGGGTGAATAATACGCTTTGTTCTTACCGCGTAAAACAGAAGCAATCTTGCTGCTGATTCGACCCACAGTTTGATTGGTCCCGTCTACAACATGCCATTTGCGTTGCACGGAAGCTGCATTTGCATGCTTTGTGGTGAAATGTAGTTTACTCATTTTAAATTATTTACGGATTTCCATCCGGGTTTGAAAATAGTGCCCCGCCATCCCGGGTTCACCCCTCTTTTTTTGAAGGACTGCAAAGTTATAGAATGAATTACTTAAAAACACGTAAAACCGTGTAAATTTTTAGCCTGTCCTTTGTAACACATTGATTATCAGTAAATTTTTTGACGATTTTAAAATATTGGATAAGAAATCTGGGGTTTTACCACCTGTGAATCCGCAAAACCATAGCCTAATCCAGCATTATAAATTTAGCGTTTTCACTTTCCATGATTAGTTTGGTACAGAATAGGACTATCGTTATTTTGTATGAATAGGTAGTTCAGGGCTCCGTTGATGAAAATGGACTTGATATCCCTTGTCTCACCCACAACCTCGATGCCTGATACTGCAGGCGCAAGCGGACTGAATTGTTTCTTTCCGTCATTTATCAACAACAAACCATAACCT
>JBILSG010000413.1:0-3540 GCA_044372235.1 Chitinophagaceae bacterium | reverse complement strand
GGATCATTGCAGATGAAGGATTTCAGGGAATACATAACCTGACTGGCTGTGCGCAGGTTGAGGTTCAGCCTGATACATTCAGTAACACTGGCCGTGAGCTCCACACCGGTCTGAAAGACCCGATCTGTCTTAAAACCCAATGCTTCCACTTCCTGCTGCAATGCGGGAGCTAACCATTTGTGGCAGGTAATCACCACTTTCCGCTTCGTTTCAAATACACCCATAGTAACAAACATAAGGGAATTTTACCTCAGGTTGATGAGATCTTAAAATATGGAAACAAAATTTCACCCATAACCTCATATTTGCATATATCACAAGCTTATGCATACCCTATCTGATATTCACCTGCAGTTTGCCAATGCCTTCCGGGATGCCCGGATCAGACCTGCCGCCTACCTGCTGTCTAAAAAACTCCAGGAGGGTCATATCTGTGTTCCCGTGGATAGTGTACTCACGGAAGACCTGCCCTTTGAAAAGCGCTGGCTGCCTGAGCCTGCAGAACAGCCAGATATGGTGGGGACACCAGGTGGTGAACCCAAACCGTTTATCCGAGATGGTAACCTGATCTACTTCCAGCGCTACCACCACTATGAATCCCAAATCATCAACCACGTCGTTGCGCGTGCCGCCTCAAGCAAGCGTCTGCTGCCTGAGAGGATGGCAGCCCTCGAAAAACACCACACACTGATTACTGACCTGGTGGCAACCTATCCACTGGATGGGTTGCTGCCGGAGGAGCAGACCGACTGGCAACTGGTGGCATGCCTGCAGTCCCTCCTGAGCGATTTCAGCATCATCACGGGCGGACCGGGTACGGGCAAAACCACTACCCTCGCCAAACTGCTGCGCATCCTCTATGCCATCAACCCAGATACTTCCGTAGCACTGGCTGCCCCCACAGGAAAGGCTTCCATGCGCATGCACGAATCCTTGCAGAACTCAGCAACTGCCTTCCCGGAAATGCAGCCGGTGTTCGACAAACTGAAACCTTCCACACTGCATAGCCTCCTGGGCTACAGGCCCAATACCATCCATTTCAAATACAACCGCAGCAATACCCTGCCCTTTAGCTGGGTGGTGGTGGATGAGGCTTCCATGATAGACGTGCCAATGTTCGCCAAACTGCTGGATGCGCTGCATCCTGAAACGCGGATTATCCTGCTGGGTGATAAAGACCAACTTGCCTCCGTAGAGGCAGGCAGCTTGTTGGGCGACCTCTGCTCGGTAATCCCCAACCTGAATGGCATGGAACCTGCTCGGAGAGACTGGATCAACAGCTTCCTGCCAGAGCAGCAAAGGCAAATCCGGGCAACAGGTGATGCCACAGATACACCCTGGTTGTCTAACCACATCCTGCAGCTTAAACTGAGCCACCGCTTCAAAAAAAGAGGCGCCATCGGAAACCTGGCCGGTATCATCATCCGGGGCGAAACAGCCGCATTAGCAGAGGTGCTGGCCGATTCTGAATCTACTGAACTGCAATTCGACACTGCTTACAATCAGTCTGCACTGGAAGCCTGCTGCAAAGGCTACGCCGATTACATCCTGGAAACAGACATCAAAAAAGCCTTGGAAAAACTGAATAACCTGCGGGTGCTGGTAGCAGTTCGGGAAGGTGAACGTGGTCTCTATGCCGTCAACAGGCAAATAGAAAGGTTCCTGCGTCAGGAACAGCTGCTCAAGCCAGACAGGGAATTCTATCCCAACAGGCCGGTCATGGTAACGCGTAATAACTACGAATTAAACCTCTTCAATGGGGACGTGGGCATCCTGCGGCCCGATGCGCATGGAAACCTGCGTGCCTGGTTCACAGACAGCAATGGTGAACTTCGTAGTATACTGCCGGCTTACCTCAGCGATGCTGAAACAGTTTTCGCTATGACGATACACAAAAGCCAGGGCTCTGAATTCGATAAAGTCATGGTCATCTTGCCTGAAGGCACAGACAACCTGCTGCTCACCCGGGAACTGCTTTACACAGCTGTAACGCGGGCAAAAAAATCCGTAACCATCCAGGCCACGGAAGAAACGTTGTTGCATACAGTCTCCCGCTCGGTTAAACGTATTTCAGGCATCACCCAACGCATCAATCAGATCAACCTGACAAAACACTAAACCTTTCATCCAACAAAACCATGGGCATCTCCCTCAACATATCCAACTCACTCAGTCCGCTCTCAACTAAACTGGCATCAGACCTGAAAGCCATCTCAGTTGATCCTTTCAGTGCACAATGGGTTGTCACCCAAACTGAAGGAATGAATAGCTGGCTGAAAACGGCCCTGGCGAGAGAACTGGGCATCGCATCCAACATCCGCTTCTGCAAACCTAACGACATCGTTTCGAGGGTTCACCAACTCTGTACCTATCCGGCCAGACCGGCTTTAGACAGCGAAACTTCGCGCTGGTATCTTTACTCACTGCTGGGCAGCGACAACTTCCGGGCAGCACATCCTGACATCCATACCTATTTCGGCAGCAATGACATCAAACGCATCGCACTGGCGGATGAGCTGGCTGACCTTTTCGATCAGTACCAGGTTTACCGGTACGAGCACATCAAAACATGGAACCAGGTGAACACGGAAATCACTGCAGGCGACTGGCAGGCATGGCTCTGGTGGCAGATGAAGGAAAAGTTGAACGGGGTGATGGGAGATAGGGTTGAGATGGCTGATGAAATCCTGAAGGGCTTGCAGAACCCGGATGTGCAGGACCTGCTCAAGCGGAAAATCGGACAACTGCATTTTTTCGGCATTGCGGTCATCACGCCTTATTACCTACGCATACTGCATGCCCTCTCAAGTTGTATCGACATTCACTTCTACCTGATCAATCCTGCCCCGGAACAATACTGGCTCGACGACCGGTCTGAAAAACAGATTACCAGGCTGCTGCAGAAAAGAAACCTGCGGCGAGAGGACAAGGAACATATCCTGCAGGGTAACGACCTGCTGCTGAACTGGGGAACCATCATCCGGGAAACATTCGGCTTGCTGCTGGATCAGGATGAGTTCATCAACCTGTACGACGCCTCTCTGGCAAATCCACACAGCTCTCCAAAAACCTTGCTGCATAAGATCCAGCACGACATTTACCACAATGCAATAGGTGAGGAGCGGCAACCACTTACTGTATCAGACATAAAAGACGGCTCCTTCGTCATCAATGGCTGCTACACCCCCCTGCGGGAAGTGGAAGTACTATACAACCACCTGGTAAGTCTGGTGGATAAAAGCACTGACCCTTTCCCAGCCCGCGACATCCTCGTCATGGTAAGTGATATCGATCAGTATGCACCGTATATCCATGCCATCTTCAGCAATGCGCCTTACCGTTTTCCGTATACCATTGCAGATGAAACCATTACGGCAGACAACAACCTGTTCACTGCCATCCGGCAGCTCCTGCTGGTTGACCCCACCCGCTTCAAGGCGGAAGCCATCCTCGAACTGCTGGAATCCCCCTATATCCGAAAGCGGTTTCAGATTACAGACACAGATGCCATCCGTGCTGCAGTGCGGGAGGCGGGCATCA
>JBILSG010000305.1:0-3548 GCA_044372235.1 Chitinophagaceae bacterium | reverse complement strand
TCACCCAAGGTAGCAACATATGACCTCCAACCTGAAATGAGTGCTCAGGAACTAACCGAAAAAATCATTCCTGAAATTCAGACAAAAAGTGCTGACTTTATATGTCTGAATTATGCAAATGCCGATATGGTGGGACATACTGGCGTTTGGGAGGCAGCCATCAAGGCAGTTGAAACAGTTGACAAATGTGTTGAAAAGGTTGTTAATACCGCATTGGAAAATGATTACACCGTTTTCCTTACTGCAGATCATGGCAATGCCGATTACCTGAAAAATGAAAATGGATCTCCAAATACGGCGCACACACTGAACCCTGTTCCGCTTTTTATCATTGATAAAAACTGGCATGGTCAGATTAACCCCGGTAAACTAGGAGATATTGCACCAACCATTCTTCACTTTATGGGCATACCCATACCGCCAGAAATGACTGGGGATCTGCTTATAAAGCCATAAAAAAATGATTATTCAAAGGAATAGCCAATCAATTCAGACTCCGCAGTATCATTTCTCTTAAATATTGCTTATTTTCAGAGGACAAACAGCTAACATGACAGAGGAACTAATTCTCCAGGGATGTCAAAAAAATGATCCGGCAGCACAACAGCTTCTGTATCAGAGATATAGCCCCAAAATGCTTTCCGTTTGTTACCGCTATGCAAAATCGCGTGAAGATGCTGAAGACATGTTACAGGAAGGATTTGTGAAAATTTTCCTGCAAATTAACAGGTATGAGCACCGAGGGTCTCTTGAAGGTTGGATATTACGCGTAATTGTACATACCTGCATCAACCACCTGAAAAAATATAAAAAGTTCAATGATGTTGTTGATTTGGCATATGCTTCCAATTTGATTATCAGGGAAGATAGTATCCCCGGTATCGTTCAGGCAAAGCAAATTGTTGAAAGTATCCGGGCCCTGCCTATAGGATACAGAACTGTGCTTAACCTGTATGCGATTGAAGGATATTCACACAAGGAAATAGGATCAATGCTGGAAATCGAGGAAAGCACAAGCAGGTCGCAATATACCCGGGCTAAAAATTTGCTGGAGGAAATTCTGAGTAAAAAAGAAATCATCCAGCCAAAGGATGAAAAACGTGTATGGTTAAAACCAGTTAGCCAACCTTAAAGTTAAATTGAATCTGAATAGCAGTAACATATGAGGTCAACAGATGATTTAGAGGATTTATTAAAAGAGCGGTCAGATCAATACCTGCTGTATCCGTCTGATGCAGTATGGAATAACATACAGAAGGAACTTCATCCTGCCAGAATCTGGGCTTATACAGCAGCAGTTTTTGTATTGCTTTTTATTACAGGGGTGACAATGGTTGTAAAAAAGGAATCAGCTTCATTGGTCAAGCCAAGGGCAGGTCAACTGGCATATCAGTTTATAAAACAAGCAGAGGGAACAAATGGATTTTTAAATAAAAAAGTTCCGGAAGAAGCCTCAAGGCCTTCATCTGAATTTCAGAAAAAAATACAGTTGGAGAGCGCTGAGATAAAAACTTGGGAATCTGTGAAAGTCAATGAAAAGATAACAGATATTCAGTCTCAGGTTTCAACAAATATTGAATTGCCGCATCAGGTTGTTCCATTGCAAGCTGCAACGAAAAAAGTATTTAAAACCAACCGCGAAGAAAAGAAAAACATTATCAGCAATGCCCTTGAGACTGTTTTTGAAACAGCAAGAAAACTTAGCAAACAAACCAGCTGGCAGGTTTATGGCGGACCAACCGTGGGATATCGTTTTCTTTCGGGAGAGGCTTCCAGATCAAGTTACCAGTATACAGCATTTACCCTCAGCACAAATGCTCAATTCCCCCGCAATGTGAAAGATGTCGTCAATCATCGTCCAGGTATTGGATTTGAACTTGGAACCGCAATGTATATTCCCATTAGCAAAAGAATAAGCATCAAAGCAGGTCTTCAAGCCAACTATAATCAATATCAGATTGATGCATACAGTTCAGTTCCTGAAATTGCCAATTACGGGATGAATAACCTGCGTACAGGTAATACACCAATCAGCACAGTTTCGTATTACAGCAATTCAGATGGATACAGGAGAGCAACACTTCGCAATGAGCATTATATGCTTTCTATGCCCATTGGCTTAGATTTCAGGGTGTTGGGCAACAGTAAAATTAATTTTTCTGTTGGTTCGAGTATACAGCCAACCTATGTTTTTGCTAACTACTCTTACCTGTTATCCACAAACCTGAAAAATTATGCCAAGGCTCCTAACCTAAACAGAAGATGGAATGTTAATTCAGCTGTGGAAGCAAGCCTTAATATACAGCAAGGTAAATTTAAATGGAGTGTAGCACCTCAATTCAGGTACCAGATACTTTCCAGCTTTAAAGACAAATACCCAATCAGGGAAAACCTGACTGATCTGGGCATAAAAGTTGGTATTATCCGGACAATACAGTAAAAATTATAATTGGATCAGCAAACATTTTCTTCGCTGCAGCAAACGCTTCCGAATGCTCCTGGTATTTACAAGTATTATGGTGCCAGTAACAACCTGCTTTACATTGGAAAAGCAAAAAACATCAGAAAAAGGGTAAGCTCTTACTTTACTAAAAATCAACACTCTTATAAAACTATTGAACTGGTCAGACAGATTGTAACAATAGATTTCACCATTGTTCAATCAGAACATGACGCCCTTTTACTTGAAAATGCACTTATTAAGGAATACAAGCCTCGTTTCAACATAGATTTAAAAGATGACAAGACGTACCCTTACATCGTCATTAAAAAAGAACCATTCCCCAGGGTTTTTTTGACAAGAAAAAGAATCAAAGATGGCTCAACCTACCTTGGTCCTTTTACGTCATCTTCAAAAGTGAGGGAACTGCTTTCCTTCATCAAAATGCACATCCCGCTGAGAACATGTTCACTCAATTTGTCAACAGCGAATATATCCAGAAAAAAATTTAAGGTTTGCCTGGAATATCATCTGGGAAATTGCAAAGGTCCCTGTACCGGTTTACAATCTGAAGCTGACTATAATGCTTCATTGATCGAAATCAAACATATTCTCAAAGGTAACCTCAGCGGTATCATTGCCCGATACAAGGAAGAACAAACGAAGTTTATTGCTGAACTTTCATTTGAAAAAGCAGAACAGATTCAACAAAAAATCGAAGCACTAAAAAACTATACCGCTCAATCTGTCATTGTAAGTCCAAGATTGGGAGACCTAGATGTATTTGCTACAGCGCAATTTGAATCCGCTGTAGTTGTCAGTTACCTGGCTGTTAGAAACGGAACCATCATCAACTCCGCCAACCAGGTTTTTGAAACTGCACTTGAAAATACGGAATCAGCTGTACTGCCACAGGCTATATTCCATTTTTTAGACCAGTTC
Organism: Chitinophagaceae bacterium; assembly: GCA_044372235.1. Lineage (GTDB taxonomy): Bacteria > Bacteroidota > Bacteroidia > Chitinophagales > Chitinophagaceae > Pollutibacter. The sequence continues at coordinate 166 of JBILSG010000305.1, read as the reverse complement.
AGCAGCGATGCAATTGAACTCGTAGTTCCATTTGACCTGGGGTATGGATTTGATAATTTTACAGTTACCATTCCCAAATCCGGCGAAAAACTAAGGTTGTTGGAGATGGCTGAAACAAATGCAAAATTTCATGCTGGTGAACTGAAAAGGAAAAAAATACTTGAAG
>JBILSG010000304.1:0-3559 GCA_044372235.1 Chitinophagaceae bacterium | reverse complement strand
CTGCTAATTTTAATGTTGTAGTTCAAAACTTAGCAAAAAATGGACTAAATGAAGAACAGATTGAAACTGCTCAGTTAGAACCAGCTTTCTGGGAACAGTTAGAATCTTCTTTTATCGCTCAACTTGGTAATGAAACCAAGGTTTTATCTAAAGAAAAGAAAAACATAAGTGGTAAAGATATTTTGATTCTTGAATTAAGTACAGCGCGTAATGGAAAGAAGATGGAAGTAAAATCTTATATATTCATTGATAGCGTTCATAGTATCAATATTGTACACAGCAAGCGATCCGATGGTGCTTCAGTAGATTTAAAAGATAAATTCTTTAACTCACTTAAGATAATAGAGTGATCTCCTGTAAACTTGTACGAATTTCAACCCTTCAACTTCCTAATTGTTACAAACTCAATCATCGCATTATAGCTGCATCTTTTATAAATCAAGTAAACTTCTTCTTTCAACTTATTTTTCAATATAGGTTGTAATATTGCCTTGGACAGACTAAAATAATCAATGAAATCATTTCTCGATAAAATAAACGACTATATCAAAGCACTAGATAACGAAAAGCAAACTGCTTTACAAGCTATTTCATCTACTAAGCAATATAAAAAAGGTGAATTTCTTTTGCGTCAAAATGAAGTTTGTTCAAAAAGTTATTTATTGCAAAAAGGCATTGCTCGAAAATATTATATAAATGGCGCTAAAGAAATAACAACAGAACTTTACTTTGAGAATGACTTAGCGGTTTCATTTGATAGTTATAGTTTGCAACAACCAAGTAGGGAGTTTATAGAAGCCTTGACTGATGTTACCGTTTCAATAACTCACTATCAAGCCTTTCAAGATGCTAAAGCAAAATATACCAAATTGCTAACACTAGATTTAATGTTTGCTGAATACTATGGTATATGGGTAGAAAACAGATTGTTTCAATTTCATACTTTAACTGCAACAGAACGGTACTTAGAAATTCTAAATAAAAGTCCTCATATCATTCAGTCAATTCCGCTTACCATAATAGCTTCCTATCTGGGTATCTCTTTGGAGACATTAAGCAGAATAAGGGCCAAAATTTAATCAACCTCATTATTTGACCTAAGTCAAATTTCGTTTGTTTTTCTATTCTGAAATTTGCAGAGTAGTTAACATAAAGAAATATGAATTGGATTTACCTTTTATTGGCTGGTTTTTTTGAAATTGGCTGGACCATTGGGCTGAAACAAATGGACAACCATAAGAATTTATTATGGACTGGCATTTTCTACATTAGCATTATAACAAGTTTCTATTTTTTACAAGTAGCATTAAAAACTATTCCGATAGGAACTGCCTATACCATTTATACAAGTATCGGAGCAGTTGGAACTGTTATCATTGGAATGATTTTTTTTAAAGAACCTGCAACGCTCATTCGAATAGGCTTCATTCTGCTCATCATTTCAGGTGTCATTGGACTTAAATTAACTTCAACACACTAAAAAATGAAAAGCAGAATAATAGGATTTAATTTGGCAAGAGCCTACGCAATCTTCGGAATGTTTATTGTAAATTTTAATACAGTTTTTGGTATTTTTATAAATACAATTAAATAATATGGCAATAAAGAAGAGTTGGCTTGATAAATTGAATGAAAATAAAGAGCCAAAAATTAAAAGAATTGATATTGACTTTGCTGATATTCCATCAGGCAGCAATATGTTAATTGCTACGCCAAAAATCATAGATAAGTATATTCAAGAAATTGGTGTTGGAAAGCGCATTGACACAAAAACATTACGGAAAGACCTTGCTATAGAGCATAATGCTGATTACACTTGCCCTGTAACTACAGGAATATTTTTGCGAATTGTGGCAGAAGCAAATTATGAAAAGTTGCAACAAGGAAAACATCTTGAAGAGATCACACCTTTTTGGAGAGTGATTGAACCAAATAGTGCATTAGCCAAGAAACTCACATTTGGACAAGATTTTTTACTACAGCAAATTGAAAAAGAAAGTTGAAACTGAAATTGGTAATTGCACTTTTCTCATAACCTTCATTTACTTTACAGTCAGTTTTACAGTTTAACTTTCTGATAGTAACGCACTCAATCATCACATTATAGTTGAATCGTTCGTCTTAATGGGAAGCCACACTGGACAAGCTATTCTCTTAGACAAATGGCTTGTTTGTCTATCAGGAAGTTAGGGCAGTTGCTCCTTTTTGACTTTCTTTACTAAATTTAACTAATAAAAAATCAGTGTAGATGGAACAGAATATCTTAATTGAGGCGAGAGACGGTTTTAAACTTTCCGCAACTGTCCGAAGACCATTAAGTGAAATAAAGGGAGTTATTCAAATCAATTGTGGGACGGGCATTCCTCAAAAACTATATTCTAATCTGGCAATTTATCTTACAAATAATGGATACGTAACGGTTACCTACGACTATCGTGGAATAGGTAATTCAAAACCAAAAAGTTTAAGGGGATTTCTGTCAAATATTGAAGATTGGGGTATAATTGATATGGCAAGCGTATTTGATTGGATAATTAATGAATTCCCAAATACACAAAAAATTATTATTGGTCATAGCATGGGTGGACAACTTGTTGGACTTATGGATAATTATCAAAATATTGATAAACTAATTTTAATAGCTTCTTCTACTGGCTACTGGAGAGATATGAGCAGCCCTTTCAAATGGTTTATGCCAGTATTATGGTTCCTATTTATCCCACTTACGACATATATTTATGGCTATACCAATGCAAAAAAATTACGTCAAGGAGAAAATTTACCAAAAGGAGTTGCTTTACAATGGCGCGATTGGTGCATTAATCCAAACTACTTTGATGACCATTTCCAAAAATCAAATACAAGATTATTTTTTGGCAATTTGAGAATTCCACTAAAGGCTATTCAAATTACAGACGACCCAATTGCAAATGAAATAACAGCAAATAAATTATTGAAATACTACGGAAACGCTAAAATTGAAATTGAGAAAATAAGTCCTAAACAACATGGCGTGAAAAAAATTGGGCACACAGGCTTTTTTTCCAGACAATTCAAAGATACTCTTTGGAAAAACTTAAAGACAGATATTGAAAAGAAAAGCTTCGCCTAGCACTTAGTGTGGTCAGTGGTACAAGAAGCTGAACTCCTTGTTCAAAATCAAACTTCCTGCAAAATCAGACTAAGTTCAACCCTTAACTTTTCGGATAGGCACACACTCAAGCATCGTATTATAGCCGTTTGGAGGTTCCTAGATTTAGCTTGTACTCACTAGAGAACAACATTTTGGTTGTAATTCGGATCTAATCAGTGAAATTTGGAACACTCAATAAATTTAGTCATGACAAACCCTCAATTAAAATCAGTACATCATATTGCAATTATTTGTTCTAACTACCTAATTTCTAAAAAGTTCTATACAGAGGTTTTGGGATGCAGTATTGTTAAAGAAACATATAGAGCTGAAAGAGATTCGTATAAATTAGACCTTGCAATTGAAGGAACATATATAATTGAACTATTTTCCTTTCCTAATCCTCCTGTCAGAAATTCACGTCCA
>JBILSG010000040.1:0-11589 GCA_044372235.1 Chitinophagaceae bacterium | reverse complement strand
CTCCCTTGAACAACAGATTGCTTACGATAACCACCTCTTTGCCGTTGCAGATATCAACCAGACACGTATTGAAAGTTTTGATAAAGGGTTTGAAGAAGGAGTTGAAATTGGTGAAGAGCGGGGTGTTGAAAAAGGACGTGAACAAGGTATGGATCTATCAGTCATTATAATCAAAGAACTTCAAAAGAGAGAATTATCGCATGAAGAAATTGCTACAAAACATGGGGTTGAATTGCAGGTAGTGATTAAGCTGGCTGCAGCTTTAAAGTAGAATTGTGCCCTGTGCCGCGTGCCTCTTCCCTCTTCCGTCTTTCTTACGTATTTCCACTTAATCTGCGAAAAATTACTGCAGAATTTCTGGTATTTTTCAAAACTGGTGTTTAGATTAAAGGTCCAATCCTTATCCATGTTTGAAAACCAGGCAATAGACATACCCTTGCTCCAATCGCGTGCTTTCAACCTCCGCTGGGCATCCGTTCCTGCTGATGTAATCCCGCTAACGGCTGCTGACCCTGACTTTCCCATTGCACCGGCAATTAAGGAAGCCATCATCAGATACACAACAGATGGTTACTTCTCCTACAATGATCCACTGGGATATCATCCCCTCAAATCAGCACTTGCATCAAAATATGTAACACAATACCATACGCCTTACTGCCCTGAAAATGTACTACCGGTTAACAGCGCAGCTTTCGGTATTCATCTTGTTTGCAAAGCCATATTGAATGCTGGTGATGAAGTCATCATCTTCGATCCGGTCGACTTCCTCTTCAAACATGCTGCTGAAGCTGCAGGGGCTGCTACCATTCCCTTTGCCATTCCGCCTTCCAGCATGGAAACCGACTTTTCGACTATGGAAGCCCTGATCACTCAAAAAACAAAACTGATCTGTCTGTGCAACCCACTTAACCCAACAGGAAAAGTATTCACTCACCGGGAATTAAATAAACTGGCTGAACTGGTTGTCAAATACAACCTCACCATACTTTCTGATGAAATATGGAGCGATATCGTTTTTGATAACCGGTCCTTCACACCCATCGCTTCAATACATCAGGAAATTTTCAACAGAACAATTACCGTAACGGGGTTCAGCAAATCATTCGGATTGGCAGGATTGCGTATAGGTGCTGTGCTGGCTCCTGATAAAAAAACCTTCAATAAGCTGTACAAGCATACTCAGCATCAATCAACAGTAGAAGGTTGTAATATCATCGGACAGGTTGCTGCGCATGCTGCACTCACACAATGCGGTGACTGGCTGGCCATGTTCCTTGATCACCTGCATCAAATGAGGTCACTTGTTGTAAGCGGTTTACAAAAAATTCCCGGTATCAACTGTATTCCTCCTGAAGGCTGTTATGTGGCATTTGCCGACATACGCGGAACAGGAATTTCAAGCGAACAGATGCACCAGTTACTGCTTAACCAGGCTAAAGTGGCAGTGGTACCCGGTCTCCCCGAATGGTTCGGAAATGGCGCTACCGGTTACATCCGTTTGAGCTTTGCAACTTCATCTTCAATACTGCAACGTGCAATAGAAAATATTACCAAAACCCTGAATCCATGAAAACTGTCATCTTAGGTGGAGGCATTGCCGGCTTGGCAATGGGTATTCTCCTCAACAAAAAAGGCTTTGAAACAGTCATCTGCGAAAGAGATGCAACTACCCCCATCAAAGGCAATGCATTTCTTATGCATGCTGAAGGTGTCTCCATCCTCCAAACCATGATGGAAGGTGATGAAACCGCTAAATTACCGGGGGTCTTTATCGACCGCTTCAGCCTGCGTAAACCCTCTGATGAGGAAGTTAAATTTCAGAAACTCGACCCATGGCAGTGCATCAAAAGAAAAGATATTGTTGCGTGTCTTGAACATATATACCCTGCAGATCAGATTAAAAGAGACAGGGAATTTTCTCATTTCCTGTATCAGGATGAAAAAGCCATTGCTGCCGTTTTCAAAAATGGCACCATGGAATATGGTGATTTTTTTATCGGAGCCGATGGCTGCCACTCCAAAGTTAGGGAGCAACTTTTTGGTGAAACAGCCTTCAGTAAAACAGAAGTCAAAGAAGTACTCGGACTTCTCAAAAGCCCTTCTCTTTGCAGGCAGATGGGTTCCCGCTTCACAAAATTTCAACACCACAAAAAAAGTATTTCATTCGGATTGATACCCTGCTCAGCAACAGAACTGGTTTGGTACATCCAATATGATCCGCAGATAACAGACATCCACGAAACCAGTCCAAAAGCCATGGGTATGTTCTGCAGCGAAATATTGAAAGATTTTCCTGCACTGGTTCACGAAGTACTCGAGCAGGAAACATTTGAGGATACTTATATCTGGCAAACGAGAGACTTTGATTTGCTGCCAGCATTTCACAAAAAAAATGTTGTGCTTATCGGCGATGCTGCCCATTTATCGCTGCCATTCACGAGCGCTGGCACCACCAATGCACTTGTTGATGCGCATACGCTTGCAACCCTGATGGGTGATCATGACGATGTGGAACTTGCCTGCAGTCGCTACTACCAGCTGAGGTCAAACCAGATAGCGAAACAAATTGATTTGGGTAGGGAGCTTAAAAAAGATTTCCTCAACCCTGAATCCAAGAATGAGGATGATCTGATGATCCCACTGATCAGCAAACAGGAAAGGGCTATCAGAAGAACTACCAAAAAGGAAATTAATATCCTCTATTTCACAGATCCGATCTGTTCCACCTGCTGGATCATTCAACCACAGCTGCGGAAACTACAACTTGAGTATGAAAATCAGGTGAACATTGAATACAAGATGGGGGGACTCTTACCGAGCTGGGACAACTTCAACAGGAATGGCATAAAAAAACCATCTGATGTGGCCATCCACTGGGAACAGGTTTGTTCTCAATATGAAATGCCCATCAACAAGGATATCTGGCTTGAAGATCCTCTGCCCTCATCTTACCCGCCTTCCATTGCCTTTAAAGCTGCTCAGCTTCAGGATACAGGGAAAGCCGTATTGTTCCTGCGTAGAATCAGGGAAATGGTTTTTCTGGAGAAGAAAAATATCATCAAAAAAGAGTACCTGCATACCGCTGCCTATGATGTGGGATTAGATGCGGCAAGACTGCTGAGAGACCTTGAAGGAAAGGCTCAATCGCTGTTCCGTGATGATCTTGTACTTGCAGACAACCTTGAGATCAAGGAACTTCCAACGATATTCTTCAGCAACAGAGATGGTGGTGAACTGATACTCAATGGCTACCAGTCATACGAGAATATTGACCGCATCATCAGGCAACTATCACCGGGCATCAAAAAAGGCAATTATGACAAATCCCCCAGAACCCTGTTTAAACGCTTTCAAACCATGACCACCAGTGAGTTTGCTTTACTAAGAAATGAAAATGAATTTGAAGCCCAATTCACCTTAAATGAACTGCTGATCAACAACCTCGTAAAAGAGTATGAAAGTCCCGCAGGCAGCTTATGGATGAATAACTTTGATAGCAACCCGATTACCGGTTACTGACACAGCGAAAACCTGTATGTTCCAGACCCGTATCAGTAGCTGTTTTCATCCTTGAAGTAACCCTGTAACCTTTACAATATGAATCATTACAAAGAAAGGATCCTCCCCTTACCACTTTCTTGGGCACCGTGGGCTCCTGTGGGTCATAGCTGGTTGATGGTCCCTGCGGATCCTGTAAAAGCTGTTTGCTCACACTGGCATAATAATCATCCCGGTACCAGTCTGCACACCATTCCCAGACATTTCCTGCCATATCAAATAAACCAAAAGGATTGGCTGCAAAGGATCTGACAGGAGCTGCACCAGGAAATTTATCCCAAACGGTATTGACACTCGGAAATGACCCCTGCCAGCTGTTGGCCTTGGGTTTGCCAGACTCTATGGGTTCATCTCCCCAGGGGTAAATAGTAGTCTTACCGCCACGGGCAGCAAATTCCCATTCGGCCTCGGTAGGTAACCGTTTGCCTGCCCACTTGCAGTAGGCTACTGCGTCATCAAAGGAAACATGAACTACTGGATGATTGTCTTTGCCTTTTAAGTCAGTGCCAGCGCCCTGTGGATGGCGCCAGTTGGCTCCTTTTTTCCACGACCACCAAATAGATGGGTCACCAAGTCCGGCACCTGCAGGTTGTTTTACAAAAACAAGGGATGCGGGAACAAGCAGGCTATCATGTGGCTTCGGTGTTCCGGGAGGAAGCTGCTTGCTCAGTTCATTCCAGTCTGGGGCAATTTCAGCAGTGGTCACGTAGCCTGTAGCCTCCACAAATTTTCTGAATTGGGTGTTGGTGACTTCTGTGGCATCCATCCAAAAACCGCTGACCTTGACCTGGTGCTGCGGATATTCATCCTCTCTGCCGTCTTGGTCTTGTGCACCCATCAGGTAGGTTCCTCCAGGTATCCAGACCATCCCCTCATGCGAAACGGAATCAGTCTGTCCGTTGACCATAGTTGTGTCTGGACCTGCGGCTGGTCCGAACCGGCTGGGTAAGTTGGAACTGCAATGCAGCAGACTGTCCTCTACCGACGCATACTTTCCCTGATAAGGCTTACTTTCCTGACAGGATGTGATCCACCCTATACTCAATACAGCACAACATAACGCAATCCTCATCGGTTGAAATTTTTATTCATTCCCCAAAAATACAGCTGGTCACCAAAAGGAATCACTAAACTGTTTTGTTGCTTTTCTCCTGCCACGCTCACGGTAATCGTTTCACCCGGAATGGTATTGAAACGCAGCTGCTGCCAGCCTTTTAACGCGGCTCTATCCGAGTTAATCTTTCCTCGCTTGTCTGAATACATTTCAAATATAGCCGTATCAGGCAATTCAAGCTGGCAATTGTTTCCTTTCAGGCTTTTTATCCGAACGGTACTCAGGTTTCCTTTAATCCGCGCTGCATCCACTTCAAAAGCACCTTCTGCTGCCAGCTTGCTGAAAGCGGCATCCTGCCAGGAAGTGGGAATAGATGGAAAAATACGGATGCGACCATCATCACTCTGGATGAGCATTTCGAGCAGACTGGTTGCAAAAGCCAGAGGTGTTTCGAAACAGGGACCTGCCTCTGCATACAATCCGCCGGGTTCTGCATGGCGCTTCAAAAAATCACTGAGGTAGCGGGCCGACTTATCTCCATCTCCCAGCAATGAGAACATGCCCGAAGCCCCGGTGTAGGAGTATCCCGCCAATGCTGCAGGCATAGAATGCCAGTGATTGATAGACCGCATGACCAGCTGTCTGTCGCTTTCAAGTTCCATATTCAGTAACCTGTAAGGATAGATAGCCATGAGGTGGGAATAATGCCGGTGGGAAGACGTCAGCGCAACATTTTTACCTATCATGAAACCCGATGCATCAACCGGAAGTGGGGTAAGATTAGACGAAACTTCCTGCCAGCGTTGTGCATCCCTGTCGTTCAACCGAAGCTTGTCATTCAACTTTTTCAGTGTCTGCAATCCCCACTGCAACCCTGCCAGTGTATAATGTGCATCTTCCGCATCTGCGAATTCAGGGGAATGTGATTTGACGAGGTGATAAACCCCCTTTTCATCCTTTTTCAGGAGGTGAATGAGGTAATTGACAGATCTTTTTAAGAGCGGATAAATGTGCTGACGCAACTCTTGTTCATCACCGGAATATTGGTAATACCGGTAGTAATACAACATCATCCACACAAGGTTTCCTGGCTCAAACTGACCCAGTCTTAAATCATTTTGATTGAGGGGAGCTAGCAGGTCGAAAGTCGACATCCTACCAATGGCTGCTGCATCATGCCTCCACTGCGCAGGAACATTGTTGATAAGCTGCTGCTGATTTTGCTTGAGTAGGCTAAACAGCGGCTTTGTCATCTCCAGGTGATTGGAAGCAAACATCGGAGAATAGGTAAGTTGGGTATTGAGGTTCCACCAGATAGCCGGCCAAGGGGTCTTACTGGTGAACCAGGGTCCCATCAGGTCAATGATGGGTTTATCAGAACGGGTGGCGCTTGCAATCTTATAGAGCTGAAGCCAGTAGTAAGATTCCAGTTTTTTATCGGGCAGTGAAATAAAGCTTTTCTGGTAATAACTATTCCACCATTGATGGTGTTTTTTCAGCACCTGAACAAGAGGCCTTGAACGGAATGACCTGATGGCATTGATAGCTTCCGGCACCGCTTTGCCCTTTATTGTTTTACTGTATCCCACTGAAACATCTATGACATGTTTACCATTGGTCATGCCATGTGTCCACGCCGTTGCATACTCACCTCCGGCATGCAGAGACTGATAACAGATACCAAAACCTGCCGAATCTTTGAGTACAAAATCAGGATTGGGAACATACCCGTAGTCTGCAGCTTTCACTCTTCCAAAGCTGATTCTGGGCGTCATCGCTTTCTCGCCAGTCCACTCACAAATGATTTTTTCAGTCCCTTCTTCATTAAGTTCAATATGGACTACCTCTTCCCCACTGGGAACAAGAAAAAAAACCTCTACTGCACCTTTACTAGTTTGTATGGTACCTCTTGCTTCTGCATTGTAAATATCGAGGTAAATACTGGCCCCTTTAATTTCTCCTGCGGTTCTGATTACCATTTTGCCAATAGGCAACCTGGGATGCGAAACCAGTTGCTGGGTAAACATGCTATCGGGATAATGTGGCCGCTGATCGGTTACATCCGATCTACCGATATCGAACCGTATCGCCTTACCTGTTTCCCTGTACATATTGACTCCCAGCCTTCCATTTCCGGCAATCACACCATCATAAAAATCAGCTCCAAGGCTATCCCAATAAAGCCTGGTTCCCTGCATGTATTTCGCCCAGCCAGTTGAATCTGCAGGCTGTGCGTGAACCTGAAAAACATTGAAAAAAACAAACAACAACAATACCTTTTTCACCCTTACTTTATCCATCACTTTTCAAATTCAATGATATATTCCGAAATGTATTCTGCCTTTGGCCCTTCCATATCCTTTACAAAAAGTCTTGCTTTTTTGCCCAGCTTCAGACAGGTTCTCTTTTCCCTGATGTCTTCTTCTGTATTCATGGGCTGCAGGGAAGGATACCAAAGGACATGACCCGGCTTCTGGAGGACCAGCTGTGGCTTTGACCATTTTTGGGCATTATCGCCTTTCCCAAGATCTTTGTTGGTATTGAAAGAGATATAAATCTTGTCTCCTACCCATTTTTGTCCTTCTACCCTGCCCATCATCATCACCCAGCAGTTGAGGTAGGTATTCCAGCTTACAGACGGACCCCAGTGAAAATTTCCTCCTGCACGTGAAGCTGCACCTCCCTTTTCACTGGCAGGAATTTGCAGTGAGGCAACTGGCTTACCTATGCTGTTGTATGGTGCCGCAAACGCTTTGCCATCCCAACGCTGTGCTTTACCCTGCGGGTCATCAAGATCAGTCAGTTTGAGTCTGGCAATGCTGATGCACTGTCCCGAAGCTTCAAAAACAGAATCATATTTTGCCGCATCATAAACACCAGGATACCCGTATTCTCCATAAAAGAGGTATAGGTATTCGCCGCTGGCTACTGCAGACGGATCACCCACGCCACCGGCAAAAGTGAGTGCGTTGTTATGTGGTTTGGGTATCATGCGGGGCTGGAGGTCCTCAATGAACAAGCCCTTGTTTTCCCAGGAATGGCCACCATTGGTGGATTTCATGATACCGATGCGACATACAGCTGCAACGGATTGCGGACCGGTAAGCCCTTCCGGCCAGAGTGAATCAATGTACCCCTCTCCTGTCTTGGAATCATAGGGTAATGTTTCGGGATAATTCTCATTGTGATAGACTGCATAAAGGGTTTTGCCTGAAGCATCCTGTGGCGACTGGTAAACGGTTTCAAACCATACAGCTCCATGCAGCCCTGTTTGTCCGGGTGGCACATTCGGTGGCATCACCGGATCAGTGAACTGATCATGCGGTGTCAGAAATACCTCATCCGCATTTTTGCCGCTAGCAAACTCCAATTCGTTGGAGTAACCCCAAACAGGATCTTCACCGTATTTACCGGGGAAGATCCTGAAGGTGTCGCCAATCCAAGCTTCCGCCATATTGCAATCCACAAAAGATTTGAAGGTGAATTTTTCTGATGCAATGAGTTTGAAGGTGGGATTGATTTGCTGCTCACCTACTTCGCAACCCAGCACAAAAACTATACTTACGAGTATGATTAACTTATTCATGTTTATTTTTTTACTACGGGTTGAAAACCGCTTTTAGCCAAACTATCAAATAACTGCTGAACTTTTGCAATACCAGCATTGTCGTTCAAGTCATAATAGTGATAGATTTCCATATCCGTTTTGTGAATACCATTTTCCTGGATGGCACCCTGCGACTTATATTCAGCAATAACCCAGTCTGCAACTATCTTATAACTCAGTTTATCGTTCTCTGCAAAACGATATGCTCTGTTGAGCGTAAACTTGGGTGCGTCTGCTTTTATCTTGGTCTCCGGGAATCCTTCCAGCATAGAGAACTCTGTTGGCTTTGCACCTTCGCGCATAGGACTACCTGCTATGATTATTGGCTTCTTTGTTCCTTTGAAGCGCTTAACAGCGCGCAGTGCCATCATAACAGAAGTTTTGTGATGTCCGTGCTGACCTGCATGTGGCAACATGGTGATGATGAAATCATAATCGCGCTCTGCCAATAGCCTGTCCATGCGCTTTTCGACATAAGGAATATCCCAATTTTTACCGGATATGTATGGAGTGATGTCTGTAGTATACCAATCATCAGGCTGCTCCATGAAGTATATGTTGCGCACGCCCATGATCTTTCCGGCGTTGATGATTTCCTGTTTGCGAATCATTGGCAGGTGTGTTCTGGCAACTACAGAGTCTGTGAGGTTGAGTCCGAAATACATGGCACCGAGCTGTGAGTCTGCAAACCCTCCGCCACCGTCGGTCATGACGGCCATGTCTACCGTGCCTTTGAGTTCATGTGTGATTTTGAACATGGTGACAGAGAATCCTGTCTCGTCATCAGGGTGAGCGGTTACAACCAGTACTTTGGGGCCTTGAGCAAGTGTAATGAGGCTGCACAACAGTGCAGGAATAATGGCAAGCAATTTTTTCATGTGGCAAATATTTTTACCATATGAATATAACAAAAAGTCACGAATCACAGATTTATTCCACAACCCCGCCTAGACCGCTTCACTTCGTTCCCCGGCCTAAACTCCCCTCCAGCCCCGGCTGGTAAGCCTGGACAGGAGGGGAGTCATTGAATTTTGTTATTTCCAAACACCGTTAATCTACTCCTTCACAGTCGTGGTTATTTTCGGTGCGTTACCTTCCCACTCACTCCTGTTGAGTTTTTTCACAGCTGGTGCTACTTCGTCACCATTGGTGCCATTGTACAAACGGCCATTTTTCATCACGTATTTGATGGTATTGGTGTTGCGGATATTTTCAAGTGGATTTTTATCGAGGATGATCAGGTCGGCCAGCTTTCCAGACTCTACAGATCCCAGGTCTTTGTCCAGCCCGAGTGCTTCCGCACCCTGGATAGTTGCCACCTTGAGGGCATCAATATTCCGCATGCCGCCGCTCTGCATGGCCCAAAGTTCCCAGTGGAAACCCAGCCCCTGTAACTGTCCGTGAGATCCGACACCTGCCAGTCCACCATATTCCACAATGGATTTCATGCTCTGTGCGTGTTTCTGGAACACATGTTCTTCCGGCATGAACCAGGTAGCGCGGCGTCTTGATTTAGCAGCCAGCTCCTCATACGGAGTAAAAAACTGCAGTTTCTTATCGTGATAAGGATTGTCAGTTTCGTAGAAATAATTCTCTGCCCATGGTCCGCCATAAGATACCAGCAGCGTGGGTGTTACAGCCATCTTTGCATCTGCGGCAACCTTAGTCACATCCTTGTACAGCGGGAAAATGGGAATGGAATGTTCATGACCGGGATATCCGTCGAGCAGGTTGGTCATGTTCAGCTTGAAATCTAGTCCGCCTTCAGTAGTCGGCATCAGCTTCTGGTTTTTGGCAGCATTGATGATCCATTGACGGGTCTGTCTGTTACCAGTGAGGTACATTTTGATGTACTGCGTATTGTAATATTTGCTGTACTGCTTCAAAATGCTTTCTGCCTGTGCCGAATCCTTTACATTATATGACCAGTATCCCACACCGGGGCCAGTTGAATAGACCCTCGGACCAACCATCTTTCCTGCTTCAACCATGTCTGCATAGGTGAGCACATCTGTGGTTGCAGTTTGTGGATCACGTGTGGTGGTTACACCGTAAGCCACATTGGCAGCATAGATCCATACCTGATTCTTATGAATACCCCAGCTTGGCCACATGTGGGAATGCACATCCACAAATCCCGGCACGATGGTCTTGCCAGACACATCTATCACTTTGGCTCCTTTGGGAGCAGCAATTGAATTACCTACTGATTTGATTCTGTTGTTCACTACCAGCACATCACCTTTGGCAAGTACTTCATCTCCCTTCATGGTGATGATGCGTGCGCCTTTGAGCAGGATGGTCGCCTGCGGAATATCCTTGGCATAATAAACTTTTACCCAGGTCTCTTCCGCTGTGTATTTCGGATCTTCCTTTTTGGCCATGGACTTTTTGGTGCTGTCAGCAGGTGATTTCTGTGTGCTATCAGACACTTTAAGTTCAGCCAGCTTTTTTGCAGTCTTCAAACTGTCTTCCAATGCTTCCGCCCTGAGGAGATCATAGCGGAAATGGGCAGCTCCAAGGCTGTAGTGGATGTATTGTCCGTTTGCCGACCAGTAAGGAAACTCTCCACCGATTTCGGTCAGCTGACGACTTGGGAAGGCAGCGCTTCCGGCATCAGCCACAGAAATGGAAATGGTTTTTCCGGTTTGTGGAATGGTAACAGCGTAGATGTTGTTATTGACTTTAGCGATGGCTTTTTCACCCTTGGGTGACAGCCAGATTTCACTGGCAGGAGAGGGAGGATTATTCTCACGCGCATCATCGGATCCCAGTGTTTCCGGTAACATACAGGCGTCTATCTCAGGTTTACCTTTGTGCATGGGTACTGAACCATAGGTAGTGATACCACTGATTTTAGCATGCACCTTGGTATCTGTGCCGTCCCATTGAATGGAGATAAGGCTTCCTCCGGCATTCATGTAGATGCGGTCGTCATTGATTGCGAAATGAGGATTATAGCGACCATTGGCATGGTCTATGACATGCTCTTGTCCTCCGGCTGCATCCATCCAGCAAAGGAGGTCCTCAGCATCATCATAACCTGGGTCAAATGCATCCCTGAATTTCTGGTTCGGGGCATGCACATACACGACACGATCACCTTTGAGGGTATAGCGAGGCGACTGATACAATCCAGGTTCTTTCGTGAGTGTTTTGAGGTTACTGCCATCAACAGCGATGCTGTGAATGTGCCCGCCAGCAGGACTCCACGAGCTGAAAATGAGGTTCTTGCCATCCGGACTCCAGGAAGGTTGTGCTTCTGTAAAATCGTTTGCTGTAAGTCTCTTGGGCGTACCTCCTGGATAATCCATTACATATAACCTGTTTAGCACTGTGAATGCCAATTTGCTGCCATCCGGAGAAG
>JBILSG010000303.1:0-3570 GCA_044372235.1 Chitinophagaceae bacterium | reverse complement strand
TGCGCAATACCTATACCTACAGCATATATATTTTTGAGAATGGCTGCATATTGCACACCATTGACATCTGAACTAGTAACCGTGTTGACATAATCATTGTGAAATATAGCTGCCACCTGCTGAACCAGATCAGTGTCTCTTCCTGCAAAAGTCAGGTAAGAAAGCTTTTCCGCTGCCACTTCTTCTGCATGACAGGGTCCCATTACAGTTATGTAATGGTCAGGTTGAAATCCCTTGTTTTCTTCGAGGTACTGATTCAACAATTTGATTTCTTCAGGCACCATCCCTTTTACTGCAGAGATTATACGCAGGCCTTTGATGGGTTTATCCAGAAAAGGATTTATATAGCCTGATACAAATGCTGAAGGTACTGCCAGCACAACCCATTCAGCATTTGTATAGACTTGGGTAACATCAGTAGTTACTGCTAAGTGATCAGGTGCAAAATATACAGAGCTGAGATACTTGGGATTATGATGCCTTTCCCTCACATGTGCAGCTGTTTTCTCAGATCGCACACACCAGATTACATCATGCCCATTGTCTGTTATAATTTTGGTCAATGCAGTTCCCCAGCTTCCGCTGCCTATCACTCCAATCTTCATGAACCCGGCTTTGATGAAATTAATTACTATTTCTTCACCTCAAACAACTCTTCCTTTTTAACAACTTTGACTTTCATTCCACTACGCAAGATTTTACTTACAGTGCTGTACGGACCTACAATCACTTCATCACCTTCCTTCAGTCCGTCAAGAATTTCAATATGATTGAGATCCTGTATATCCGATTTCACTTTTACCCTTTTAACGGTACCATCCTTCTGTAAGGTAAATACAACCTCTTCCAATTCGTCTACCTTGGCTATTACCGGCTCGTCAGTAGTTTCGCCCTCAGGCTTCTTCTCTTCTTTTTTACTGACCTGGGCATCCTTACCTACAGGGAGTGTATCTGACTTATCTCTTGTAGTAACTGCATTGATAGGTACTGCCACAACTTTGCTGTGGGTATTGGTCTGAATATCAGCGTTTGCACTCATCCCTGGCCTGAATGGAAAACTTTTTGATTTTGATGGATCAAGCAGGTCAGCGTAAGATTCCGGTATCAGCCTGATTCTTACTTCATAGTTTGTGGCGTCTGTAGATGTTGTCATCACCGCCCCACCTGTTCCTCTGCTGGTACTGGAGATCTGTGTAACAATACCTTTGAATTTGCGCTTGTTGTAGGCATCCACTTCAACAAGGGCTGTGTCACCGATGGTTACTTTGGGTATATCATTTTCACCCACATCAACCCTAACTTCTATTACACGCATGTCTGCAATACGCAACATCTCGGTGCCGGCCATCATGGAATTACCCACAACCCTTTCGCCTTTTTTTACATTGAGTAAAGAGACAATACCACTCATAGGTGCATATACACTTGTTCTTCCGAGGTCTTTATCGGCCCGCTGCAAACTGGCCCTTGCACTTGCCACAGAAGCCTGTCCGCTCTTAATCGACTGTTGTGCAGCGCTATAATCTGCCCTTGTGGTAAGAAAAGTATTTTCAGACTGCTCAAACTCCAGTTTAGAAATTACCTTTTCCTGATACAGCTGCTTCTGACGGATATATTGCCGCTCTGCCTGATCCAGACGCGCTTTGAATGACGCAAGCGAAGCCGTGGCATTTTCTACCTGAGCCATCTGTTGTGCCACACCTGCAGCTGCCTGATCACGCTGGGTTGCATAGATATCTGCATACACCATGGCCAGGAGTTGCCCTTTGGTAACGCTGTCTCCTTCCTGAACAGTAAGTTGAACGATCTCGCCGGATACATCCGGACTAATTTTGAGTTCAATCTCGGGATACACCTTTCCGCTGGCTGTTACCACCTCTGTAATATCCATTCTGGTAGCCTTTTCAACAACTACCTTGGTTCCTTCTTCCTTACCAATAACACCTGTTTTCTTTAACACCAGCAAGGTTATCACCAAAACCGCAATACCTGAAAGGATCCATATCCATTTCTTATTCATGTCTGTTCTTTTTCTTTATTATTATAAACGAAGTCCCTGGCCTTTGTAAAACTCAAGTACTTTCATCCTGAAAACATATTCATACTGAGCAATCACCCTGTCGAGCTTTGCCCTGGTCAGGTTATTCTGATTTGAAAGCCATTCAATGGTTTGCATAACACCCAGTTCATACCTTTTGGAAGCGAGTTCAAATGACCTTTCAGCCGTTTTCAATGCTTTCTCCCTAGCCATAAATGTCTGGAAAGCACCGCTGGCACTGTAAAAGGCGGTATAGATATCCTGCTTCAGCTGAAGTTTATCCCGGCTGATGGCCAAATCGTTTCTTTTGATGTCCAACCTAGCACGCTGCATGTTGCTCCTGGCCTGCCCGCCACTAAAAATAGGCACATTAATAGAGATACCAAGTCCCTGGCCAAACTGATCCCTGAGCTGCTTTCCGAACCCATTCCAGTACTCTCCAAAAGACCTGTCCACAAACTTGGGAGCGTAATTGGGTGCAAAAACTGGAACAAGTACAGCCCCCTGTTTGACATAAGCACCCGTAACCTGCTCACCAAGATACTCAATACCGGTATTCTTCATCAGAAACTGGTTAAAATTGGTCGCAAGTTGACCGAAAGCAGAAATACTTGGTTTCATTTGAGCTTCTGCAACAAGAAGTGATTTCTGAGAAGCCTGTTTACGGAGGTCATTGACTTTTATCTGGGGCTGGGATGTAAGTGCAATTTCATAAACCTGGTCAGGCTTCACAGCCAATATATTATCTACCGGAATCTTATCCACATCCGGAATGGCAAGCTCAAAATCCTGGTCAGCAGGGAGGTTCAACAACGCTTTCAATGAAAGCTTATCGAGCTCTGCATTGGATATCGCCTGCACATAGGTTGCACTGTCTCTGGAAACAGTTGCCTCCAGTTCAGCGGCATTGAGTTCAGGAAGGCTTCCAGCATCCACCAACTTCCTGGTATTACCATACTGTGCCTTGGTCTGCTCAAAAACCACACGGGTTATTTCGACCTGCTCGTAACTGAGGAGCGCCCTCAGGTATTGCTGCGCGATACTGAGACCTATGTCATTCCTGATTTTTTCGATGGTTGCCTTATCAGCTTCCATGTTGAGCTGACTGGCAGCTTCATTGTTTTTTCTGCTGTTGAAATTATACAGGAGTACATTAGACTGCAAAGACATCTGTTCAAACATCGCTGAACGGCTGGTGAAAACGTTGGTTGTCCGGTCCAGTGTTCGTCCAAATGAGAATCCATGTGTCAGAGAATAACCGAGTGTTGGTATTTTCTGAAGTTTGGATTGATTGAGGGTGATTTGGGATTGTTCAGCATTGATCTCAGCCTGACGTACATTGATATTGTTCTGCATGCCAAACTCAACACACCTTTTGAGATCCCACAATGCTCCTTGTCCAAAACCATCCTGAATGAAAAAACTGACCAATAACGCAAAAATGAACCTCGATTTCATGGGATTGAGTTGAAAACTGCCATCTGTGAGGGAAATCCACCAGATTGAACTGCAAAGATTCAACTAAATGAGCG
>JBILSG010000302.1:0-3582 GCA_044372235.1 Chitinophagaceae bacterium | reverse complement strand
GGCCCTGATGGGGCTCTTCCTTTTATCTGGAATCCAGGCACAAAATAGCTACAACATTATCCCCCAACCCAAGCAGCTTGTTGCGATGCCAGGGGCATTCACACTCAAGCGAAACAACGCAGTAACTGTTGGCAATGAGATGTTTCAACCGGTGGCTGAGCTGTTGACAAGTCAACTCAACAGGGCGTCAGGCTTTGCACTGACAGTTAAAAAAGGCACATCTGGTTCAGGCATTGTTTTCACTGAAAATCCAAAACTTAAACCTGAGGGTTACAGGCTTAATGTCACTGCCAAAAAGGTTGAAATCCAGGCCAGTACAGGGCAGGGCGCATTTTACGGTTTGCAGACCTTGCTGCAGCTCATGCCGCCCCAGGCTTCGGGAGCCGATATTGTTGCAACACCCATCAACATTCCCAATTGTGTGATTGATGATGAACCCCGTTTCGGTTACAGGGGCATGATGCTGGATGTGGGCAGGTATTTTTTTCCTGTTGAAGATGTCAAGCGTTTTCTGGACCTGATGGCTGTATACAAACTGAATACTTTCCACTGGCACCTCACTGAAGACCAGGGCTGGCGCATAGAAATCAAAAAATATCCCCTCCTCACACAGGTTTCTTCTGTGCGGAAGGAAACCATGCTCGGCCATTACCGCGATAAGAAGTTCGACGGGAAGTCTTATGGTGGCTTCTATACCCAGGATCAGGTAAAAGATATTGTAGCTTATGCTGCCAGTAAATACATCAATGTCATTCCCGAAATTGAAATGCCGGGCCATTCCCAGGCTGTTCTCGCAGCCTATCCACAGTTTGGCTGCAATCCGGATAAGATTTATCAGGTGGCCACCCGGTGGGGTGTTTCAGAAGATGTGCTTGCACCCAGAGAGGAGACATTTACTTTTTTGCAGGATGTGCTTACAGAAGTGATGGCCTTGTTTCCCGGACAGTATATCCACATCGGTGGTGATGAGTGTCCCAAAACACAATGGAGAGAAAGTCGGTTCTGTCAGGACCTGATAAAAAAGCTGGGGTTGAAGGATGAAGATGAGTTGCAGAGTTATTTTATCCGCAGGATTGACAAATTCGTTACTTCAAAAGGGAAGAAACTGCTTGGCTGGGATGAGATTCTGGAAGGCGGTTTGTCGCCTAACGCCATGGTGATGTCCTGGAGAGGTGTAAAAGGTGGCGTGGAAGCAGCCAAACAAAAACATGATGTGGTGATGTCTCCCAACAATTTCTTCTACCTGGATTACTACCAGGGAGATTCCAAGACAGAACCCCTGGCAATTGGTGGTGATCTTCCTTTGTCGAAATCTTACTCTTTCGAACCCGATCTTCCTGAGCTTACAGCAGAGGAAACAAAGTATGTTGTGGGTATACAGGCCAATGTGTGGACAGAATATATCAGTAATATCAAGTATGCGGAATACATGACCTACCCCCGGGCATTGGCATTATCGGAGATTGCCTGGTCGCCCAAAGCTCCCAAGGACTTTCCAGCCTTCAAGAAGCGTGTGGAAAAACATATGCCCTATATGGATGCACTAAAAATCAATTATTCCAAAGTTTTCCTTAAACAATAAGCGAACAGTTTTTACTGAAATCATAATTTCAAAAATAAAACCCATGCCGGTATATACACTCAACGTAAATGGTAAAGCCCTGAAGGTGGATGTGGCAGCAGATACGCCGCTGCTCTGGGTGCTGCGCGATAACCTCAGACTAGTGGGAACAAAATTCGGTTGTGGCATTGGCTCCTGCGGTGCCTGCACAGTTCACCTGAATGGGAATGCCACACGTGCCTGTCTGACGCCAGTGTCTTCAGTTGGCGCTTCCAAAGTAATCACCATCGAAGGATTGTCTGAAAAGGGTGATCACCCGTTGCAACAAGCCTGGGATGAGGTGGATGTGCCCCAGTGTGGATATTGCCAGGCTGGACAGATCATGACTGCTGCTGCTTTTTTGAAGAAAACCCCGAATCCCACAGTGGAACAGGTTGAGACAGCGATGAACGGCAATCTGTGCCGTTGTGCAGCCTATCACCGCATCCGTGAAGCTGTTTTGGTAGCCAGTAAAAAAACGAAATAATCATGGAACATACAATACACAACGAAAGAAGGGATTTTCTGAAGAAAGTTTCTCTCTCTGGAGGCGGACTCCTGCTGGGTTTCACGCTTTTTGAAGACCTGATGGCCGGACCGGTGCAGGGTCAGTTTGTTGAGGGACTGAAACATGATTTCAACAGTTATTTGTCCATTGCCCCTGACGGAACAGTCACCATCGCTTCTCCTAATCCGGAACTCGGACAAAACATCAAAACATCTTTTGCCATGATCGTGGCTGAGGAGCTTGATGCCGACTGGAACAAGGTTGTAGTGGTGCAGGCCCCACTAGATACCAATCGCTTTGAGCGCCAGCTTACTGGTGGAAGTGGAGCTGTCCCCCATTCCTGGAAAAGATTGCGTAATGCCGGAGCTACTGCCAGACTCATGCTGGTAACTGCTGCAGCCAGCCGTTGGCGCGTATCGCCTGCTGAATGTACCGCTTCAGAAGGGATGGTGATGCATGAAGCCACTGGTAAAAAAGCCAGCTATGGCGAACTCGTTATGGATGCAGCTAAATTGCCTGTTCCGCCAGAAGTGAAACTGAAGGATCATAAGAGTTTCAAACTCATCGGAAAGCCCATCCGTAATGTGGAAAATAAAAATATTGTTACAGGTAAGGGGTTGTTCGGACTCGATTTCTACCGGGAGGGCATGATGTATGCTGTGATTCAGCGCCCGCCTGCATTCGGAACCCAAATTAAGTTGGTGAATGATAAGGCTGCAAAGGCCATGCCAGGTGTTACCCATGTGGTCACGTTCAAAAATAATGTAGCTGTGGTGGGAACATCCACCTGGGCTGTGCTGAAAGCCCGCAAGGCGCTTGACATCAGTTATGAGCCCATACCCGGTACCAAGCCAGAAAGTTCAACAGACCATGATGCCTTGTTCACCACCATGATGAACAGGACAGATGCAAAGGTCAACCGAAAAGAAGGAGATGTGGAAGCTGCCTTTAGTAAAGCGGCAAAAGTGATCAAACGGGAGTTTGAGTGTCCGTTCATCCCCCACAACCCCATCGAACCGATGAATTTCTTTGCTGATGTCAGGCCAGACGGCGTTGAGTTGGTTGGACCTACACAAACCCCGGGATCTGCCCGTAAAGCGGTATCTGACCTGCTTAAAATACCAGAAAGCAAGATAACGGTAGACATTACACGCCTGGGAGGCGGTTTTGGTCGCCGCTTGAAGTTTGATTATGTAGTGGAAGCAGCAGAAGTTTCATCCATCATCAAGAAACCGGTCAAACTCATCTGGACCCGCGAAGACGATATGGGTGGCGGCAGTTACAGACCAGCCGTTAGATACAGGTTTGAGGCGGCCATCGATGCACAGGGTAATCTTACCGGGTATAAGCTCAGGGGAGTAGGTATCAATGTAGGCAACTCTACCAGGGAAAATAATTTCCCATCCGGTTCAATTGATAACCTGCTGATTGATTCTGTAGACCACAGTTCTCCCATTACAACTGGAGCATGGCG
>JBILSG010000301.1:0-3584 GCA_044372235.1 Chitinophagaceae bacterium | reverse complement strand
CATTCATCCCAGTACATCACATCTTGTTTGAATGGCCATGATTTTTTATCTCTCACAAATGGAAGCAAAAAATCCACGCCTTTCTGGATGGATCTTCCCCCATCAATCGTTACACTCCACAAATCTACCCTCGTGCCCAGCCTACGGCTGGCAGGCTTGTGACTCGTCCCTTGTGCCTCGTGCCTTGTGCCTCGGCTGTTCTCCAATACCTGACAAATCATCACCATGGCATCCAGGTTGAATAGAGAATATCCATAGGGCTTGGTTCGGGCGATTTCTTTGGGGAAAGATCCGTCAACTGCCATTTGTCCGGGTAAGTGAATATCCTGAAAACGCTCCCTACATACCTGCAACAACGAATCGTTGCCTGTAAAAGAGGCGAATCCCGCTACTTGTAGGGTCCAGCAGGTACCATGGTTATTCAATGCCCGGCTTTCATCAAGTCCGTATGGGTGTGTAGTTAACCAGCCGAGGTAATCTGCAAACCAGTTTCTAAAAATGATATAATCAGTTTTTACTGCCGCCTTGCTGTTTTCCAGTACCTGCAGTGCTCTTGCTACTTCCAGCAGGTGGATGGTGTCTATAATCCCTATACCCCTGCCGGTAAACCTACCTTTGATAGCCTGTGCAAACTTCAGGTGTGGAGACATCAAGGTTTCAACATCCATAAACCACGCCCTGGCATGCCGGAATGCCTGTTCGGCATAGCGTTCATCCGGGTTGATGAGGTAAGCAGAGGCAAGCGCTCCCATAACCCTGCTGAACCTGATCATGGCCCGGCGATGGTCTACGAAATTATCCGGATTGGTCATCCCATCTCGCTGGATATACGGACTATCCACATGCCTTGGATTGGGCCACCAATAGTCGCCTTCTGAAAAAAAATCATGAACCCCTCCTGTGCTGCGGACTGCCCTGGAAGCAGTAACCGTTTCCGGATTTTGCAACAAAGCCCAATCGGCCTCTTTCATTACAGATGCCGACAATACGCCAATTGCCTTTTTCATCCATTTGTCACGCCCAGGTTTTTCAGAAACAGCTGAACTGAGTGTGATGGATAATAATGCGCCAGACAGGATGAATGCTTTTAACATGCATAATTTTTATCCTACAATTTAACTGAAAACATCCGGGTTACATATTGAAGAAACGAAAACGATTTCAATGCTTAAATACCATCATCTCATACAGAATCTTAACTTTGGTCCATCAATGAAAAAAGGTAGTTTATTATCATTAATAGCTTTGCTGATATGCATCAATGAAGCTGTATCCCAGGAGTCTGTCAATTCGATGATAAACCTGCTGGACACCGGGTATTTTGCGAGGAAAACCACTGAACACATAAAAGTGGATGGCTACATTGCTGAGCAAACCTGGGAAAAGGCGCAGAAAGCTACTAATTTCATTCAGAATTTTCCGGTTGACAGCCTCATGTCAAAATCGAAGACAGAGGTTATGGTTACTTACGACGACAAACACCTCTATGTAGCAGCCAGGATGTTCAATACAGTCAAGAACCAGCAGTATGTGACCCCATCTCTCAAACGGGATTTCAGGGGTGAAGCCAATGACGCCATTGTGGTGAGCATTGATCCCTTTATGGACCGGATGAATTCCTTTTCCTTTGGCATCAATCCTTTTGGTGTGCAACGCGAGGGACTGGTTGTAAATGGCGGGGTTGTAAGTGAAGACCTGAGCTTGTCTTGGGATAATAAATGGCAGGCAGAATCAAGGATTCATGAAGATTACTGGACCATGGAAATGGCCATTCCCTTCAATACAATCCGTTTCCGTAATGGCTCCAATAAATGGCTGGTGAATTTCTACCGGCTTGACAGCTACAATGCGGAACGTTCCGGTTGGGCAAGGGTTCCAAACCAGTATGCCATGATTACGCTGGCCTTCAACAAACCGCTTGAATTTGAAACACCAATTTCAAGAAAAGGTCCCAATATTTCACTTATCCCATTTGTATCGCCCAGCCTTTTCAGGAATCCTGTTGTGAAATCTCCACAAAACAGGGAATTCACTACGAAAACAAACATGGGATTCGGTGGTGATGCCAAAGTAGGCATAGGTTCTTCTTTGAATGTTGATCTGACATTCAACCCCGACTTCTCCCAGGTAGAGGTGGATAACCAGGTCACCAACCTTGACCGCTTCGAAATACTTTTCCCGGAGAAAAGACAATTTTTTCTGGAGAACGGCGACCTCTTTGCCAATTTCGGTGTGGATGGCATCAGGCCTTTCTTTTCCCGCAGGATTGGCGTAACGAGGGACCCGGGAACAGGTCAGAATATTCAGAATAAAATCGATGCCGGCATGCGCCTGAGTGGAAAAATTGGCGATGACCTCCGGCTGGGTGTGATGCAGATGCGAACAGCGGCGATTGATTCAATCAATCAACCTGCCAATAATTTTTCAGTAATTGCGCTGCAGCAAAAGGTATTTCACCGCTCCAGTATTGGATTTATTTTTACGAACAAGGATGCAGCCGGCAGTGCCGATTTCAACAGGGTGGCAGGAATTGATTACAATATTGCATCGAAGAATAATGTACTGAACGGCAAGCTATTCTACATGATGTCTTTCGATCCCACCAAAACCAGCAAGGATCAGGCTTATGGGGGCAGTATTGTTTACAACAAAAGGAATTTCGAATCCAGACAACGTCTTTTTACCATCGGCAGTGAATTCAATCCGGAGGTAGGCTACCTGCGCCGCGGAGGCTTCATCCGATACGCAGGAGACCTTCAGTGGAAACTATACCCATCCAAATCCAACGTCAACAGGCACGGACCAATGGTGGACTATGATTTCACCCACTTCCCGGGTAAGGGTCTTACCGACTATGACCTGAATGCGATGTACAATGTGATGTGGAAGAACTACACCCAGCTGATGGTGAGGTTTAGAAGGGATTTTACAAAACTGACAGAAGATTTTGACCCCACGAATACAGGAGGAACAAAGCTTAGAACTAATGAGGAATTCGTCTATTTTTCCTTGATTTGCAGCCTTGTCACAGACCAGCGAAAGAAGGTTGCGGCAAAATTACAGACAAGATCTGGACAGTATTTCAATGGCACACGCCTCAACCTGGATGCAGAAATGAGTTACCGCTTTCAACCATTCGGAAGCATTTCCAGTGTTGTCTCCTTGAATAGGCTTCGTTTTCCCTCGCCTTATAAAAGTCTGGATCTGGTACTTGTTGGTCCGAAGCTGGAGCTGACCTTCACAAAGTCGATCTTCCTGTCAACGCTTATTCAGTACAATAACCAAATCAACAACATCAACACCAATATCAGGTTTCAATGGCGGTTTGCACCGGCATCAGATCTCTTTCTCGTGTACACGGATAATTATTACGCAGACAACTACCGCTCCAAAGGCAGTGCATTGGTATTGAAGGCAACCTACTGGCTAAATCTCTGATCAGGACTTAGGCACTCCGGCGATAATGCGCAGTGGCCCGCCACTTCCTTTACCAATTTTAACAGGCAAGGCAACAATGTAAGCGCCAGTTGGTGGCAGTTTATCGAGGTTAGCCACATTTTCAAATCCAGGTTTAT
The DNA here is from genome assembly GCA_044372235.1 of Chitinophagaceae bacterium. Classification (GTDB taxonomy): domain Bacteria; phylum Bacteroidota; class Bacteroidia; order Chitinophagales; family Chitinophagaceae; genus Pollutibacter. Next base: position 9 of record JBILSG010000301.1, on the reverse strand, counting down.
TTTTACCAT
>JBILSG010000039.1:0-11682 GCA_044372235.1 Chitinophagaceae bacterium | reverse complement strand
CGGAAGCATCAGGTGAGTTCATCCGCAGCCTGCCACTGGCAGTGATTTTTTCCATCCTGGCTTCTCTCATAGTATCCCTCACAGTTGTACCCTTTCTCTCGAGCAGGATACTAAAAAGTCACCAGGGACAAACAGATGGAAATGCAATACTAAGGGCCTTCAAAAAAGGCATACACAAAAGTTATGCGCCAATCCTTGAAAAAGCCCTGAAGAAACCCATACTCACAGTTGTACTGGCAGCACTGGTCTTCATTGGTTCCCTGCAACTCATACCGGTATTGGGCTTCAGCTTGTTCCCGGCATCAGAAAAACCACAGTTTGTTATCAATATTCTTAGTCCGCTTCAATCCAATATTGGATACACAGATTCCATAACAAGACTGATAGAAAAAGAATTACAATCCGTGCCTGAAATAAGGTATGTCTCTACAAATGTTGGAAAGGGAAATCCCAGAATTTATTACAATGTGATCCCCAAAAACGAACAGGCAGATTATGCCCAGCTATTTGTGCAGATGGACGAACACACTTCGTCAACCAGAAAACTGGCGATCATAGAAACACTGAGGAAAAAATGGACCCCCTATGCAGGTGCCGAAATAGAAGTAAAAAACTTCGAACAGGGCCCACCAGTGATTGCACCGGTTGAGGTCAGGCTCCTCGGTGAAAATCTTGACACCCTCAGAAACCTGGCCATGACTGTTGAAAACATGCTTAACAAGACACCAGGCACTATATATATAAGTAACCCTATCAAAAATCTCAAATCAGATATTCGCGTCAGGATTAACCGCGAAAAAGCAAGCATGCTGGGGATCCCTACAGTGAACATAGACAAAGCTGTAAGGCTGGCAGTAGCAGGACTGGAAATAGGTAAACTCACAGATGATAATGGCAATGATTTCAATATCATGCTAAAAAGACCACAGGAAGGCACACCAGGTATTCAGACTTTGAAAACGCTTTATGTGAACAGCATTTCAGGCAGGTCTTACCCCCTTTCTGAAGTAGCAACACTGCAGTTCGAAACATCAGCACTGCATATCAACCATATCAACAAAAACAGAACAGTTTCCGTCTCCTCATTTGCAGGGGAGGGAGTATTAAATGGAGAGCTGATAAACACCGTTAATGAAGCCATGAACAAACTCAAACTGCCTACAGGTTACAGCTATCAGATGGGCGGTGAGCTGGAAAGCAGGAATGAATCTTTCGGTGGATTCGGAAAAATTATCATCATCACCGTCTTCTTCTTCATTGCAGTGCTTGTGCTTGAGTTCAGAACATTCAAAAGCACCCTGATTGTACTCTCTGTGATTCCCCTGGGCATTGTAGGTGCAGTGCTGGCCCTGCTACTCACCGGCAACTCCCTGTCATTTGTAGCCACAATCGGCATCATTGCACTTGCCGGCATAGAGGTGAAAAACACCATCCTGCTGGTAGACTTTACAAACCAGTTACGGATGGAAGGTAAGTCACTGGATGAAGCAATCCGGGAAGCTGGTGAAGTGCGGTTTCTGCCCATCATCCTGACCACACTTACTGCGATTGGCGGATTAATCCCCATCGCAATATCAACAAACCCACTCATATCGCCGCTTGCCATTGTGATGATTGGTGGACTGATCAGCTCCACACTTCTTTCAAGAATTGTTACCCCAGTTATCTATAAATTGATTCCGCCGAAAGTCCAGACCGCTTAACTTTGCAGCCATGTATAATTTAATCCGGAATATCCTTTTCAGGCTGGAAGCAGAACAGGCTCACTACCTTTCGATGAACCTGCTCAAAACAGCCTGTTCCATAGAACCCTTGCGGAAATTACTGGAGGAATTATTTACCCCCTCGAGCGATTTGCTTGTGAGGGATTTCGGAGGATTGAAGTTTCGCAATCCGGTTGGATTGGGAGCAGGATTCGACAAAAATGCGCGATACCTGAGGGAGCTAAAAACACTTGGATTCGGTTTTGTGGAAATCGGAACTGTAACACCGCTGCCACAGGAAGGCAATCCCAAACCTCGGCTCTTCAGACTACCAGCAGATCAGGCCCTTATCAACAGGATGGGATTTAACAACGATGGCGTGGAAGCTGTAAAAAAAAGACTTGAAGACTGGCATGCAACAAAACATGCAACCTGTCCTGGCATAGGCCAGTTTATCATTGGCGGAAATATTGGTAAAAATAAAAATACACCCAACGAAGAAGCCTGGAAAGATTATGAAATCTGCTTCAACAGGCTGTTCGATGTTGTTGATTATTTTGTGGTAAACGTTAGTTCACCGAATACACCCGGATTGCGGGCGTTGCAGGACAAAGATGCACTGAAGGAAATTTTAGTCAGACTGCAGGAAAACAACAGACAGAGACCATCCCCAAAACCAATCCTCCTGAAAATTGCACCTGACCTCACCACCGGTCAACTGCAGGATATTGCAGACCTGTCAGCAACAATTCAGCTTGATGGCATAGTAACCAGCAATACAACCATTTCGAGAGATAACCTTTCTGCCCAATCTACTACCCTGGCTGAGGAAATTGGCATGGGCGGACTCAGTGGCAAACCGCTGAGAGACAATGCAGATAAGGTTCTGGGTGATATTGCTAGGCTAACAATGCACCGCATACCACTGATTGCAAGTGGCGGTATCTTTACTGGCAGCGATGCATTGAATAAAATAAATCTGGGTGCGCAACTTATACAAGTGTGGACGGGCTTCATCTATGAAGGACCTGGTATTGTAAAAAAGATTTGTAAAACCTTACTTACACAAAAAGCATAACAATCAAAAGCATAAATAATGACCGAATTATTAACTGTAGACTCACTCATAAGCCTGGTAACACTGGCCCTGCTTGAAATTGTACTGGGAATCGACAATGTGATTTTTGTTTCCATATTGATGGGCAGACTCAAAGAAGAACAAAAACTGCTATCCAGGCGGCTGTGGATGTTCCTCGGCATCACAACCCGGGTTTTATTGCTGATGGCACTGGGATGGCTTGTGGAAAATGGCAATAAAGAACTTTTTGGCATGGATGTTAGTGGCACACACTATGCGTTCAATTTACGGAATCTGATTCTGTTTGCAGGCGGCTTATTCCTTTTGTATAAAACGGTAAAGGAAATACACGGAAAACTGGAAGGAGAGGCAGATCACGGTCAGAATGGAGCTAAACAACAGGCATCATTCTTCAGTATAATGGCACAAATCATCCTGATAGATATGATCTTTTCATTCGACAGCATCATTACCGCAGTGGGCATGGCCAATCATGTAGAAATAATGGCAATTGCGGTAGTCATTGCCATGGTTATCATGTTTTTCTTCTCTGAAAAAATTTCCAGTTTCATACACCGCCATCCAACCTTGAAAATGCTGGCACTCGCATTTTTGCTCATGATTGGCTTCAGCCTTTTCTTTGAAGGAATGCAACCTGTGCATGGCAGTCATATCGATAAAGGATATATCTATTTTGCGATGGCCTTTTCATTTGGTGTGGAAATTCTCAACATGCGGCTCAGGAAAAAGTCCAAACCCGTTAAACTACATGAGCCATCAGCGTAAAAAGACTGATTAAAGGAAATTTCCGCGAAGCAAAACAGCACCAACAATACCTGCTGTTTCTGTGCGCAGCCTGGACTGTCCCAATGATACAGGGCTGAAACCTGCTTCAATTGTTTGGCTCAATTCCCCTGCAGTAAAATCACCTTCCGGACCAATCAGCAATACAGCATCCTGATCTGTTCCGGGTAATAGGGACTTCTCGCCGTGCATACAGTGCGCGATATACCTGGAAGCGGGCATTGCTGTTTGCAGGAACTGATCCATGGACTGTGGAGAAAGAAGCTGTGGGAAATGATATTGCCTTGACTGCAGGCAGGCACTAACAACAATCTGCTGCATCCGTTCCTGACGAAAATGTTGCCTGGCAGTGCGTTCTGTGAGCAGGGGAACAATATGTGTGATACCAATTTCTGTAACCTTCTCAAGCATCCACTCAAACCTCGATGCATTTTTTAAAAGGGAAACGCCAAGCCAGAGGGTTCTCTCAACTGGGGGATGCTTAATGATAGCTCCCGGCGCAATCAGTAATTTTTTCTTATCAGCCAGAGAAATACACGCAGTGCATGAATTTCCCTGTCCGTCTGTAAGCTCAATTTCCTCACCAGGCTGCATGCGCAGAACGGTAACTACATGCCTGCGCGTTTCTTCATCAAGTTGTATTTCTCCTGACATAGCCTGCAAACCGGCATAAAAAAACAAAGGCAGTTCACTCATGGCAATACACTAACAAATTTTAAAAGGGTGTGTCTTCCATATCCTGAGAAGAACCATCGTTCATCCTGCTTCCTTTCTGGATGTAAAGCTTGGCGCCACCATCATCACTTACCGGCTTCCAGCTTCCGCCATCCGGGAATCCACCTTCACCTGGCCTTCCGAATGGATCAAGGCTTTCATGTTCTTCGAATTTCTGAATATAGAGTTTTGCTTTCAGCTTGATATTCTCGAGAGAACCATTTCTGTGCTTGGCAATCTTCACATAAACATCACCCTTTGTATCCTCACCCATGTCATTGGTTGTAATATCATAATAATCAGGCCTGTAAAGAAACATCACCATGTCAGCATCCTGTTCAATTGCACCTGATTCACGCAAATCAGACAACTGAGGTACTTTCTGTGAGTCTTTTCTTTTCTCAACTTCACGACTCAGCTGACTCAGGGCAATGATTGGCACCTGTAACTCTTTGGCAAGCTGTTTGAGGTTACGGGAAATAGTACTAATCTCCTGCTCACGGTTGGAGTTCCTGTTATCACTCGAACCACTCATCAACTGAAGGTAGTCGATGATGATCAGTCCAACATTGTGAATACTTTTCAACCGGCGGCACTTTGCCCGCAATTCAAAAATATTGAGTGCAGCAGAATCATCGATGAACATTTTGGCATTGGCAAGTGGTTCAATCCCTTTCTTGTAGAGTTGCTTCATCTCATGGTCTTCCATACGCCCTCTTGAAATCTTTTCAAGCCAGATCTCACTTTCAGCAGAGAGAATACGCTGAACAAGCTGACTGGAGCTCATCTCCAGGCTGAAAACTGCAACTGGCGTCGGTTTGGTTGGATGCATGGCTGCATTGCGCGCCAGGTTAAGCGCAAACGCTGTTTTACCCACTGAAGGACGGGCAGCCAGGATGATCAAATCAGATTTCTGCCAGCCATAGGTGGTTTTGTCGAGTGTTGGAAAACCTGAGGGTACACCCGTGATATCTTCATTCCGGGCACGCATCTCATCAATGCGATTCAGTGTTTCCATCACACTCTTTTCAAGCGTATCGAATTCTTTTTTAAGCTGGTCGTTGGCAATCTCAAAAAGTTTTTGCTCTGCACTATCCAGCAGCTCAAATACATCCGTAGAGTCATCATAAGCTTCAGTGATGATTTCACTGCTGATGCGAATCAATTCACGCTGAATAAACTTCTCCTGAACAATTCGGGAGTGTGCTTCAACATTGGCAGCAGATACAACTGCATTGGTAAGTTTCGATATGTAGTAAGGACCTCCAACTGCTTCCAGCATCTCCATACCCTTCAGTTCTTCCACAACTGTCAGGAGATCAATAGGCTTGCTGTCTGCATTCAATCGCACAATTGCTTTGAAAATATGCTGATGTGCTTCAACATAAAAACACTCCGGTTTCAAAATATTGATCACGGTATCAAATGCAGCACGCTCCAGCATAACAGCGCCCAGTACCGCTTCCTCCAGTTCCCGCGACTGTGGCGGAATCTTACCATATGCAAGGGCATTGAACTCTGTATTACCCTTCCGCCTCCCTCTTTTGTCCCTGTTAAGGTTAGTCGACTCCATTGTTCCGCTTTAAAAAATTGAAAAAAAACCTATCCGGTCTGCGAATATACCACCAAAGCATGAGGGCTTGACATTTTTAGAAAAACATTAATGCGCACAGGCTATCCACTCCATATCCACAGACTATCATCACCTACTAACAGGTTACCCACAAGGTTTTCCACTAGTGCCCGTGCCTTGCTGTTTTTCCCCCTCATGCCTTGTGCCTCGTGCCTGGCTGTTATCCCCCTCGTGCCTTGTGCCTCGTGCCTGGCTGTTATCCCCCACGTGCCTTATGCCTTGTGCCCGGCTGTTTCACCCTTGTCCCTTACCCCTATTATATTATCTTTGCATTTATGACAATTTCATACAACTGGCTGATGGATTATTTCACACAGCCAATCCCTCATGACAAGCTGTCTTCAATACTCAACTCAATCGGACTGGAGGTTGAAGGCTATGAACAGTTTGAAGAAATAAAAGGTGGGCTGGCAGGACTGGTTACCGGTGAAGTGCTTACTGTTGAAAAGCACCCCAACGCAGACAGGCTTTCTGTTACTACGGTTAATATTGGCGGTGACGCCCCGCTTCAGATTGTTTGCGGAGCACCCAATGTGGCAGTGGGACAAAAAGTTATTGTAGCACCGGTAGGAACAACTATATATCCCGTATCCGGAGAACCCCTTACCATGCGCGCAGCTAAGATCAGGGGAGTAGAAAGTATGGGGATGATTTGTGCGGATGATGAAATAGGCATGGGAAGTGACCACAGCGGAATTAAAGTGCTGCCTGCAGAAACACCGGTAGCCCTGGCAGTGGCTGATATTTTTAGGCCTTATACGGATTATGTTATTGAAATCGGACTAACACCAAACCGCAGTGATGCGATGAGCCACCTGGGAGTAGCCAGAGATATCTGTTCCTGGCTCAATCACCATGAAGGACTTGGTATTCAACCACTGATAAAAAATAAAACAACAATTCCGGTTACCGGAAATTCCTGTCCGGTTAAAGTAAGCATTGAAAACCAGTCAGACTGCCTGCGTTATTCAGGCATCCTGATCGAAGGTATAACCGTTCAGGAATCACCACTCTGGCTCCAGCAAAGGTTGAAGGCAATCGGACAAAGATCCATCAACAACATTGTGGATATCACCAATTATATCCTGCATGATACCGGCCAGCCCCTGCATGCCTTTGATGCGGATAAAATTCAGGGAAATGAGGTGAGGATCAAAAACCTGTCTGCAGGCACCCTTTTCACAGGCCTTGATGATAAACAAAGAAAGCTTGATGCCACAGACCTGATGATCTGTGATGGCAACGACAATCCCATGTGTATGGGTGGCGTTTTTGGAGGTAATGAGTCGGGCGTGACGTCAAAAACAACCCGCATTTTTTTGGAGAGTGCCTGGTTTCACCCCGTAAATATCAGAAAAAGTTCATTCAGGCATCAACTCAGAACAGATGCTGCCATGCATTTTGAAAAAAGTGTTGACATTGGCAATACGCTCCATGTCCTTAAACAGGCCGCATCCCTGATTGTTGATCTGGCTGGCGGCAACATCATTTCGGATCCGGCAGATATTTATCCTGTTGCCAAAGAGCAGGCAAGTATCAGGCTCAGGTTTGATTATGTGCAGAAGATGAGTGGCAAGGTTTATCCGCCGGAAACCATCATTAGCATCCTCAGCGGAATGGGCTTTGAGATAACAGCATCAGACCAAGATGCCATCACTGTGCTTACGCCTTCCCACAAAACTGATGTGGGCATACCTGCAGACCTTGTTGAGGAAATCATGCGCATTGATGGCTTTGATAACATTGCCATACCACAAAGTATAACCATATCCCCGGCAGTTTCATCCGGAAACCCGGATTACCCGATGCGGGAGAAGTTGTCTGGGGCATTGGCAGGACTTGGATTCAACGAAATGCTGAACAACTCCATCACACACAGTGCCAATTATACTGCAGCAGAACTTGAAAAGTCTGTGAGGATGCTGAATAACCTGAGTTCAGAATTGGATACACTCAGGCTCACCATGCTCGAAACGGGTTTGCAGACAATGGCCAGGAATCTCAACCACCGGAATGACAACCTGAAGCTGTTTGAATTCGGAAAAACTTACCTGAAAAGTGGTGAAAAATATTTTGAAGAAGACCACCTCGCCCTCTTCAGCTCAGGAAAAATTTCAGGGAAATCATGGAATAGTCCTGAAGCCCAGGCAGACCTGTTTTACCTGAAGGGCGTGCTGCAAAGCCTGGCAAAACTTTCAGGCATCACTGATCTCAGGTTCACAGAAACCACTGCTGAACGATTCGAATACGCATTAACCGGTAATGCCGGAAAAACGAAGGTGCTCGTAATCGGAAAACCTTCACAGGAGACATTGAAAAAGTTCGATATCAGAAATCCTGTCTGGTATGCAGACATCAACTGGCAGCTTTGGCTTAAGGCAGCAGCATCCAATGCAATCAGATACAGGGAGATACCCAGGTTCCCGGCTGTTACCAGGGATCTTTCTTTTGTTGCAGACAAGCAGCTAACCTATGCCCAGTTGGAAAAAACAATTAAAAGCCTCAAAATAGGGCTTCTCAAAGATTTCAGCATTTTCGACATCTTCACCAGTGAAAAATTGGGGAAAGACAGACAATCCATTGCCATGAATTTCACCTTTCAGGATGAAACAAAAACCTTAAAAGATACAGAGGTTGATGAAATGATGAGGCAGATTAACGCAGGAATCAGCAACCAGCATGGTGCTGAGATAAGAAAATGAAATGGCTGGACATATTGACCATATCAGAAGAATAGAAGAAAAAGCCGCTACCCTTGCAGGCAGGATGAAAGTGCAGAGCAAGGAATCTGAAAAACTAAAAAAAGAACTTGGTATACTTAAAAAAGAAAATGAAGCATTAAAAAAACAAAATGAACAACTGATGCTTCAAATGGCGCTTGTAAAGTCTGAGGGAGATGATCACGATCCAAAAAAAGACAACAGCGTGCTGGTCAAAAAACTCAATGACTATATCCGGGAAATAGACAGGTGCATTGCACTATTGGGAGAAAACGACTAAACACGCTTAACTGTTTTCAGTTCAACAAAATCCCCCCCCTGGGAACACTCAAGGGTATAAACGCCATAGGGTAAATCATTGAGACCTTCCCAGCGGACTGAAGAAATACCTGGCTTGATTTTTTTTTCAGTAACACAACAAATTTTGCCATCTTCACTGCGAAGGGCAAAGTTGAGCACCGAAGTACCAACCTGTTCAAATTCAATCGTCAGGTTGTCAATGAAACTAAAAGTAGTTGTCCTGGCTTGCATAGTGATATTTTTTTATATCACAGAGTCGGAACACTAATTTAGTGCATAAGTTGTGGAAAAACAAAATAAATTTTAAAAAATGTCTAATTTACTCGCCGTTAACCTGCTAGTAGGAGATAGAACATACAGAATTCGCCTGAAAGCTGAGGATGAAGAAGTTGTGAGAAAAACAGCCAAGAAACTCAACGAACAAATCGCTCAATTCAAATCACAATATGCCGGAAAAGACATGCAAGACTATATGGCAATGGTCTTATTGTCTTATGTAACAGATACACAATCGGCTGCTCCAGCCCTGGATGACAGAGAATTGACATTAAGCCTCGTTAGACTTGAAAGTCAGCTTGACAGGGCTCTCGAAGACACAGGAAGCCACTGAAAACGTCAATTGCCTAATTTTTGCTAACTTTACACACTATTGCCCCCGTATGAAATTTATTTCGAAGGGATTGATTATGAAACAGCAAAAACAAAACATTCATGGAATCGCAACTCATTATACCCATCATCACCGGGATTCTAGCCGCATTGGCTGGTCTTGGTCTGGGTAAGACCATCTTTGCCAAAGACACTAAAAATAAGGTAGAAGAAGCAAGAAAGCAGGCAGAAAACATCCTATCAGATGCACAGTTCAAAGCAGAGAACCTCAAGAAAGAACGACTGCTTGAAGCAAAGGAAAAGTATGTTCAGTTAAAGGCTGACCACGACAAGGAACTCCTGGAAAAGAACAGAAAAATCAACGATGCTGAAAACAGGATCAAACAAAAGGAACAATCCATTAACCAGAAAATGGAGAACCTTGAAAAGCAGGTCAAGGAAAATGACACCATTAAAGAACACCTGAACAGACAGATTGAGATTGTTAACCAGAAAAGGACCGAACTGGAGAAACACCAGGAAGAGCACATCAGAAAACTGGAAAAAATAGCCGGACTCAGTGCTGAAGAAGCAAAGGCCCAGTTGATTGAAAGTCTGAAACAGGAAGCTCAAACCAGGGCACTTTCACTCCAGCAGGAAATAATTGAAGACGCCAGGCAAAAAGCCAATAAGGAAGCCCGAAAAATCATCATCCAAAGCATTCAGCGCACGGCTGCAGAGCAGACCATTGAAAATACCGTTACGGTATTCCAACTTGAAAGTGACGAAATCAAGGGCCAGATCATCGGAAGGGAAGGAAGAAATATCAGAGCCATCGAAGCAGCTACTGGTGTAGACCTTGTAGTTGATGATACTCCTGAAGCAATCGTGCTGTCATCATTTGACCCGCTCAGGAGAGAAATCGCCCGCCTGGCCTTACAACGTCTGGTAAGCGATGGAAGAATCCACCCTGCCAGAATCGAAGAGGTGGTTGAGAAAACAAGAAAAATGCTTGAAGAGCAGGTGATGGAAATAGGTGAGAGAACCATCATTGAACTCGGTATTCATGGTCTACATAAAGAACTGGTAAGGGTTGTTGGTAAGATGAGGTTCCGTTCATCATACGGACAAAACCTGCTTATGCACAGCCGTGAAGTAGCTAACCTCTGTGGCATCATGGCAGCAGAACTCGGCATGAACCCCAAATTGGCAAAACGTGCAGGTCTGTTACACGACATTGGAAAAGTTCCGGATGAAGAAACCGAGCTGAGCCACGCATTGCTTGGAGGTAAACTGGCTGAGAAGTATGGTGAAAATCCTGCCGTTGTGAACGCCATCGCAGCACACCATGATGAAACAGAAATGCAGTATGTCATTTCCCCTATCATCCAGGCCTGTGATGCCATAAGCGGCGCAAGACCAGGAGCCAGGAGAGAAATCATGCAACAGTATATTCAGCGTATCAAAGACCTGGAAAACCTCGCACTCACCTATACCGGTGTAGAAAAAGCTTACGCCATTCAGGCAGGAAGAGAACTGAGGGTTATTGTGGAAGCAGATAAGGTTAGTGACGGCGACAGCGAAAAACTGAGCTTTGAAATGGCCCAGAAAATACAGACAGAAATGACCTATCCCGGACAAATCAGGGTAACTGTAATCCGTGAAAAACGTACTGTCAATGTTGCCAGATAAGCATATTATAAGGTTTTATTGAAATAGATTTTGTTTTAACAAGGGCATTGATTACCTTTGCCCCCCAAATCGAACAGATTATGAACCAGGCTATCGCATTCGTACATGAGCAGTTGACAAAAGTCGGCAACCTACCTAACTTCAAAGCTGGTGACAACATCACCGTTAATTATAAAATCATTGAAGGTAACAAGGAAAGAATTCAGAGCTTCAAAGGCGATGTAATCAAGCGTCAGGGACAAGGTGCAACAGCTACCTTTACCGTAAGAAAAGTTTCCGATGGTATCGGCGTAGAACGTACTTTTCCAATTGCTTCACCTAACATTGATTCAGTAACCCTGAATAAAACAGGTAAGGTCCGCCGTGCTAAACTCTTCTTCCTGAGAGAAAGAAGTGGTAAAAGTGCAAGGATTAAAGAAAAAAGAATCAGGTAATCTATTACATATAAGT